>DATNBT010000514.1:0-3884 GCA_035571855.1 Vicinamibacterales bacterium | reverse complement strand
GCAGACGGTGTCGTCGTCGAGCCAGAGCCTGTGCCGCCGGCCGCCGGCGCGGTGGGTGCTGTCGTTGAACTGCCGACGCCCACGCTCGCGGTGACGGTTGCAGTCTGCGCGGTCGTCAACGTGGACGTCGCGACACCATCGGCAGTCGTCGTCGCGATGTTCGAACTCAATGTGCCTGCTGTCGTCGTGAACGTCACGGGCACGTTCGGCATCAGGCTGCCGTTCAAGTCGAACACGGTCGCGGCGATCGTCGTCGAACCGCCGAGCGCCGGTACCGTCGCCGGTGTCGCGTTCACGACGACTTTTTGAACTGCGGCCGTGCCGACCATGATCTTCAGCGAGTTCGCACCGGTGCTGGCGCCGCCGGAAATTGCACTTATCGAAGCCGTGCCCGAAGACGTGCCTGTGTAGGTTGCTCGTGCCTGGCCGCTCGCATCGGTGGTCGCATCGGAAGGCTGGATCGTGCCGAGCGACGTCGTAAAGGTGACGTGCGTGCCGGCCTGCGGCGGCGTGCCCGCGTTCTCAACGACCTGCGCGATGATCGTCGCGGTGCCGTTGATCGGGAGGACGGCCGATGCCGTCGTCAGAGTAATGCTGGACCCTGACGGCGCGGTCAGCGGGACGCGGTTGCAGGCTTCTTCAATAAGGAAGAGCGCCGCCGGGACGAGGACCAGCGTCGCGAGACGCCTGCGTGATATCATGATCGCGCTAAACATTTTAATTCCATGCACTTAGAGGGTCAAGGCCGCTGTAGTCGATGCGAAAACGGGTATGCAATGGCTGCCCTGATCGTCGGCCTCGCCGTCATGGCCATCATGATGACGGTCGCCATGCCCGTCTGGAAGCATCTGGCGCAGCGCGAGAAGGAAGAAGAGCTCGTCTTCCGCGGTGAAGCGTACGCGCACGCGATCGGCATGTTCCAGCGGCGCAACGCGAATGCGTATCCGCCCAATCTCGACGTCCTCGTGCAGGGCAAGTTCATCCGCAAGAAGTACAAGGATCCGATTACCGACGACGACTTCGTCCCGCTGGCGCAAGGGCAGCAGCAGGGCGCGCAGCGCGGCAATCAGCCGGGACAGCAGGGCGGCGCTCAACAAGGCCGCGGCGGACAGCCTGGGCAGGGCATAGCCGGAGCCGCCGCTCCGGGTCAGCCCGGCGCGATTGGCGGAATCATCGGCGTCACCAGCAAGAGCACCGCCGAGTCGATCCGTCTCTATAAAGGTCGATCGCATTACAACGAGTGGGCGTTCATCTATACGCCGCCGGCGCAGGCGCCCGGTGGTGTGCCCGGCGCCGGCGTTCCCGGGGCGAATCCCGCGCGCGGGAACCGAGGAGCGCAGCCGCAGACCACGCCGTTCCCGGGTCAGCGCGGCGGCGCCACGTTCCCGCAGAATCCCGCCCGGGGCAACAACCCGCAGGGACCGGGCCCCATCTTCCAGCCATTCCCGAACGGTGGCCGCGGACGCTGACCGCACGCCCTTAAGACGACGGGGATCTGAATTTAGTTATTTGGTGATCTGGTGATTTGTGGTTCGGAGATTTACAGATCTGCCAGGGCGTCGTGGAATGCGCGGCGGGCCTCGCGCAGCGCGTCGCGGGAGGCGGTTCCGCGCGCATGGTTCGTGAGCAGCACGAAGTAGCGGTTCCGCTCGGGATCGATCCAGAGCGACGTTCCGGTGAATCCGACGTGACCGAATGCCGACGCCGACATGCGCGTGCCGCAGGACGAGGTCGTCAGCATCGTGTCCCACGCGAGCGCGCGTGAACTGCCCGGGACTGTCGTGCGCGTCGTGAACAACTTCACCAGATCGGGAGTGAACGGATACGGACCGCCGCTGTCGCCGCGCGCGGCCCGCAGGACGACACGCGCGAATGCGCCCACGGCGTCCGCCGATCCGAACAGGCCTGCGTGTCCGGCGACGCCGCCCAGTGCGGCGGCATAGTTGTCGTGCACCACGCCGCGCAGCGTCGCTCCGCGCCGGAGATCTCCGGCCAGCGGCGTCGTCGCGGCCGCGCGCGCGCGCACGGGAGGGAGCGGCGTGAACATCAGCCGCGCGCCGGTGCGCTCCGCGATCGTCCGGAACTGCACGTCGAGCGACGCGCCGCCTCTGTCCGCGGCGATGAAGCCAAGCAGGATGAAACCCAGATCGCTGTAGATCGATCGGCGCCGCGGCTCGTACTCGAGTCTGATCGTCGAGATGTCGTGCTCGAACTCGCGCCGCGTCGAGGGCGGGGAGTCGACCAGCCGCGCCGGCAGTCCGGATGCATGCTCGAGCAAATCCCGAACGGTCACGGTCTCCCGATCCGACGACCTCCAGTCACGAATACTGTCGCGCACCAGCTCGTCCACCGTCACCCGTCGATCGCCGACAAGGCGCATGAAGATCGATCCGGTCGCGATCGGTTTGGTGAGGGACGCGAGATCGAAGGGCGTGTCGGCGGGGGCGCCGATGCCGTCCTGCCAGAGCGTGCCGTTGCTGTCGCCGACATCGACGCCCGCGGCCGGAAACACGCCGGCGTCCATCGCGCGAACCAGGACGTCGCGCGCCGCTCTCAAAACGATGCCGCTTTGACGCTATCGGGGGAAGGATCGGGCGTGCGGTGAAGCACGGCGTCCAGCAGTCCCTGGGCGAGCCACGGTTCCTGCGACGCGGTGACGACGGCGGTCGGCCGGGCCGTTTTGACGGCGCCGCGCAGCGCGGCAAGCAGCGCATTCAGGCGATCGGCCCTGAACTTGCGCCAGCGGTCCTGAGCCGCGGCCGGATTCTGGCCGAAGGCCTTCAGCGTCTCGCGGCCGTAGTCGAGATCGTCGCCCGGGTAGCGGATGTAATCGAAGTAGACGCCGTCGACGGCGTACCGCAGGACGATGTCGCGGACGACGCCCGCCGTGTAATTGACGGCGCCGGTTGTTGCCGGTGAGAGGTAGAGCCCTTCGAGGGTGTCGGCCTGCGCGCGTGCGTAGCGGATCAGGCGTCCGAGAAACTCCGGGCCGTCGGGATCAAGTGGAGCGAGATCGTCCGCGATGCGTCGCGGCACCATCAGCCATTCCGGATGCCGGTACGCGACGTGTCCGCGTGAGTTCGGCACGTCGGTGCCCGCGACGAGGTTGACGTTGATCCACGCGTAGACACGCAGGCCCTGCGCGTGGCCTTTCGCGAGCGCGTCGGCGAGCGGATCGAATGCCGGCTGCGAGAACAGCGACGCCGGCCTGGGCTCGATGCCGTTCAGGTAGTACGCGTCGCCTCTCGCCCGCACCTGCACGAGCAGCGTGTTGAAGCCGCCGCGTTTCGCGCCGGCGATCGCATCGTCAATCGACTGCGGCGACGTGAGGCTGGTGCGTGCGATCCAGGCGGCTCGGACGTCGTCGGCTGCGTGGAGACGCGCCGCGGCCGAGGCGGTGAACGCGAGCAGCGCGGCGCCTGCGCCGGCAGCGAGTCGTGTGACGTGCGTGGTCATCGGGGGAGGACGCGGCGAATTCTAGCCAACTTCGAGGAGTTCTCTCAATCGCGCTTCGGCGTCCTCGCCGATGGCGTCCCGCACGAAATCGTGCGATTTCCGCAGGCGCGCGACCGCCTGGGCGTACTTCAGCCCGGCCTTCTGCATGACGATCGCCGCCTTCACGTTCCAGCGTGCGCTACGGAGGAGCCTGTCGGCCGCGTCCTCTTCCACGCCGGTGACGATCTGGACGATGCGGATCGCGCGGCGCCGGCGTTTCTCGGAGCCGGTCTGCACGTCCACCATCAGGTTGCCGTACGTCTTGCCGATGCGGACCATCGCGCCGGTCGTCAGCATGTTCATCACGATCTTCGTCGCCGTCCCGGCCTTGAGGCGCGTGGAACCGGCGATGACCTCCGGGCCGACGCCGGGCGCGATCGTCAGGTCCA
>DATNBT010000513.1:0-5048 GCA_035571855.1 Vicinamibacterales bacterium | reverse complement strand
CGCTCGTACGTCGTCGCGTAGCCGCCGCGCCGCAGTGCATGCACCAGCAGCTCGGCGTCGTCAGCCGAGTCTTCGACGATGAGGAGGCGCAGGGGCGTCAACGGTGCCATGTCGCCGAGACGTTGATCGCGCGCGCGATCGAGACAATCGGACCGGGATCGTGTCCGAATTCCACGTGAGCGTCCTGAAAGAGGTTCTGGCCGGTGACCGCGATCTCGAGGGACGGCGTGGCCCGCCATCCGACTCTGGCGTCGAGCGTGGCGTACGCCGGCACGGCGCGCGCCGGCAGCGCGCTGACGTACCGGTAGGTCTGCGTGATTTCCCATCCGTGCGGCAGCGTGAGAATCGGCTGCACGACGGCCTGATGCCTCGGGCTCGAGCCCCTGTAGGTCGCGATGACGTTCAGGATGTCGTTCACCGCCGTCGTGTTGTGGACGTCGACGCTGAGATAGGAGTACGAGCCCTTGACCTGCAGCCACTGGCTGGCTTTCCAGTCCGGGGCGATCTCCACGCCGTCGGACGTTCCGGCGGCGCCGTTGGCGTACGGGAGCACGAAGAGCGTGTGCACGGGCGCCGGCGTCGCGGCGACGGCGACCGACGCGGCGCCGAAGCTCTGCAGGTCGTCGTGCCTGTTGCGGAAGACGGCGACGTCGACGAACGCCTGCGAGCCGATGGCCGTGCGGTAGCCGGCTTCGTAGCCGATGACGCGTTCGGGCTGAAACGCCGGATTCCCGCGCACTTCGAGATACGTCAGCGGCCTGGCGAGGAGAAACCGGTCCAGCGTCACGTCTTCTTCGAGCTGCGACGGCGTCCGGACCGCCCGCGTGACCGCGGCCCAGGCAGACTCGTGCGGCGTGATCTTCCAGAGGAGCCGCACGCTCGGCTGGACTTCCGCGGCCGTGAAGTTGTTGTGCTCGACCTTGACGCCGGCCGTCAGCGAGAGCTGATTGCGGACGACGGCGATTTCGTCCTGCAGGAACGCGCTGTAGATCGAATCGGTTTCGTCGGCCGGCGTGAGGATCAGCGACGGGACGGTCTGGCGGAACGTGCTGGGGCTCAAGTGCAGTCCCGCGCCCCAGCGGATGTCCTGGCGCGTCAGCGCGCCGACGTGATGGACGAAGTCGACGTCGACCGTGTTGCGCGTTTCGCCGAGCTGCGGGCCGTCGAACGACGTGCGGTCGTAGTAGACGCGCAGCTGGACGTCGTTCCCGGGAGCGATCGTCCGCGCCCAGTTCATCAGCAGGTTGCCGCCGGTGAGATTGAGCGGCGTGTACGACGTGACGTCCTGCGCCGGTGAAAACGACGCGACGATGACGCTCTGGCCCTGGCGGGACGAGTAGATGTCGCCCTGCAGCGTCACCGAATCCCGCGCCGCCGTCCAGTCCAGGCGGAATCCGCCATGGCCCATGTGCCAGCCGTCGAACTCCTGTCCGTCGCCGTGCGATTCGGGCCCGCGGTCGAAGCCCCGGGCGTAGACGCGGTAGCTCGCGTTGGATCCGATCGCGCCGCCGTACCGGATCTGCCCGATCGCGTGGTCAATCGTGCCGGTCTGGACCGAAGCGAGCGCGCCGCGGGTGTCGCGCGTGTGCTTCGTGATGATGTTGATGACCCCGTTGACGGCGTTCGCACCCCAGATCGTCGCGCCGGGGCCGCGGATGACTTCGATGCGCTCGACGTCGTCGAGCAGCACGTCCTGCACGCCCCACTGGATGCCGGCGAACAGCGGCGTATAGACGTTCCGGCCGTCGATGAGCACGAGCACCGACTTGGAGAACTGATCGCCGAATCCGCGGATGCCGACCGACCAGTGATCCGAATCGATGCGGGCGACGGCGACGCCCGGCACCGCGCGCAGCACCTCGGGCAGCGATGTGGCGCCCGATCGCCGGATGTCGTCGGCGGTGAGCACGAACACCGCTGCCGGGCTCTCGAGCAGCGGCTGCGGCGTCTTCGTCGACGTCGTCACCTCGACGTTGCCGAGCTCCTCGAGGCTGAGCGTCCTGAGCGCGTCGACGGCGGTCTGCGCCGACACCACGGCTGGAATCGCGAGGACGATCGCCGCCAGCGCCAGGCAGCATCTCACGCGGATGCGGTGCACCGCTACGCTCCGAACGCCTGCGGCGACGGCGTCTGGTTGATGACGAGCCAGAACAGCCCGAGCTCCTTGACGATGCTCCGGAACGCGTCGAAGCCGACCGGCTTCTGCACGTACGCGTTGACGCCGAGCTTGTAGCTCTCGACGAGATCGCGTTCCTCCTTCGACGAGGTCATTACGACGATGGGGATCGCCTTGGTCCGGGGATCGTTCTTGACCACCCGCAGGACCTCGAGGCCGTCGATTTTCGGCAGTTTGAGATCGAGCAGGATCAGCCTCGGCGGAGCGGTGTCGGCATCGCCGGAGCGGTGAAAGATGATATCGAGCGCTTCTTCGCCGTCGCGCGCGATCGTGATGCCGTTGGCGAGCTTCTCTTCCCGCAGCGCGTGGACGGCGAGTTCGATGTCGTCCGCGTTGTCTTCGACGAGCAGGATGTCGATCTTCTCCGTCATGCCGGTGTGCCCCCGATGCTGAAATAGAAGGTCGCGCCCCTGTTCAATTCGGCGTCGACCCAGATGCGTCCGTTGTGTTTGTGGATAATCCGCTGCACCGTCGCGAGGCCGATGCCGATGCCCTCGAATTCGTCGGCGCGGTGCAGGCGTTGAAACGCGCCGAACAGCTTGTCCGCGTACTTCATGTTGAAGCCGACGCCGTTGTCCTTCACGAAGAACGTCGGCGCGCCGCCGTTCCGCTCGACGCCGATTTCGATCACGGCTTCCGCGCGGGGCCGCGTGTACTTGACGGCGTTCGAGAGGAGGTTCGTGAGCACCACCTCCATCAGCGCCGGATCGCACTGGACGACGGGCAGCGGCTCGCGCTTCCACTGAATCGTCCGCCCCTCCGATTCACGGCCGAGGCCGTCGATCACGCGCGTGACGATGGAGGTGAGATCCGTCGGCCGCGGCGTGAGCTCCTTGCGTCCGAGCCGCGCGAGGTTCAGCAGGTCGTCGATGAGACGGCCCATGTGGAGCGTGCCTTCACGGATGCGCGCCAGAAAGTGCGTCCCGTCGGTTCCGAGCTCCGGTCCGTATTTTTCGGCGAGCATGCCCGAGAAGCCGTCGATCCGCCGCAGCGGCGCCCGCAGGTCGTGCGAGACCGAGTACGTGAACGCCTCGAGTTCTTTGTTGATGACCTGAAGCTCCGAGGTCCGCTCGGCCACACGGCGTTCGAGGTCCTCGTTCAGCCGCTGGTAGCGCCGCGCCGACGCGTCGAGCTCCTCGTCTCTCGCCTGGATCTGGCTGAGCATCGCGTTGAACGTGTCGATGAGCATCCCGAGCTCGCCGATCGCGTGGTTCGGAGGCACACGCACCGTGTAGTCGGTTTTTCGCGACACCGCCAGCGCCGCCCCGGCGAGCTGCGTAATCGGCACGGTCAGATCGCGCTGCACACGCCTGGCCGCCATCAGCGCCCCGAACACGGCGACGACGAGGACGGCGGCGGTGATCAGCAGGAACCTCACGACGTCGACCAGCAGCGCGCGCAGGCTGTAGACGATGTGCACGTAGCCGGCCGTGCGGCCCCGGGCGATGATCGTCTGGTCGGCCTGGGCCAGCAGGCCCGAGAACCGGATGGCGTCGCGGACCGGGACGGCGATGGTCGTCCGCGGCGCCGTCGCGCTCGACGGCTGCGCTTCGTACGACGCGAACAGGGTGCCCCTGCTGGTATAAATCGCGGCCGCGAGCACGTTGCGGTCCGCCTGAAGCGCGGCGAGCGTTTCCGTCGCCGCGCGTTCGTCGTCGAACAGGAGGGCCGACGTGCTGTTGAGCGCGATCATCTGCGCCTGCACGTTCAACTCTCCCGCGATCGAGCGGCGGCCGGCGATCAGGTAGTAGGGGACGACGGCGCTCGTCGTGAGCACCAGCGCCGTCAGGATGACGACGACGCTCGTGCGCGTCAGCTTCTGCTGGATCGTGCCGCCGCGGAAGCTTTCAACCGGGTATTCCGCCGCGGTCACTGGATGACCTCCGCGGCATGTCTCAACAGCTCCGAGCTGAGCTTGAGACGCGCCGCCTGCACGTTGGCGAGGTTCACGCTGAAATGGAGTTTTCGATCCTGGAGCGTGAACGCGACCATCCCGCCGGCCCGCAGGAACGCCGGGTTGTCGCCGACGACCAGCGTGGAGCTGCCGCCGACCGACTTCAGCAGCGCGGCGGCATGCGCCTCGTCGTGGCCGACGAAGAGAATCCCGCAGCCGCCTCCGGCGGCGTTCGGGCCGTCGCGTCTCACGAGCGTCTTGTCCGTGGCGGGGTCTTCGCGGGACAGCTTCTCGAGTGACGCCGCCACGGCGTTGTCGCCGACCACGCAGACGGTCAGCGCACCGGTCCGGGGAGGCTCCTCGATGAACTGGCCGAAGCGGTAGAGGTACGCCGCCTTGACGTCGCTCGCGGACAGCGCCGGCGTCCCCTGTGAGGCGAAGAGGACTCGTGTCGCCAGAACGCCGAGCACGATGATTGTTGCCGCGTCAGTGCTGCGCAGGCCCGCCATCCAGGACCTCGCGGAGCTTGCGTTCCAGCTCTCGCGCTGTGAAGGGCTTCTGCATGTACGAGTAGGGCCCCTGCACGCGACCTTCACGCCAGTCCGTCGAGTAGCCGGACATCAGCAGGATCTTCACGTCGGGACGCGCGGCCCTCACGGCTCTGATCAGATCCCCGCCGCCCATCTTCGGCATGATCATGTCGGTCACCATCGCGTGAATCTCGTCGCGATGCGCCTCGAACATCGCCTTGGCTTCCACGCCGTCGGCGGCCGTCAGGACGTTGTAGCCTGACTGCTTCAACACCCGCTGCAGCAGCGTGCGGATGACGGTGTCGTCGTCGACGAGCAGGACCGTTTCGGAGGCGCGCACGGAGGGCGCGACCGACTCCGGACCGGTGTTCGAGACCGCGGCCGCCTGGGTGGCGTGCGGCAGATAGACCGTGATGGCGGTGCCCGCGCCCGCTTCGCTCTCGATGTG
>DATNBT010000512.1:0-16087 GCA_035571855.1 Vicinamibacterales bacterium | reverse complement strand
CGAACTTCGCGATGCGCTCGCTCGATCGGCCGTCGGTGAACTGCACCTGATCCTCCACGACGCGGCGGCGGCCGTCACGGTCGAGCGCCGGGTCCGCCAGATAGGCGGCGACGTGCTCCACCAGCGCCTCGGGCGTCTCCGCAATCCGCTGCGCGCTTCGCTTCGTGATGTTCACGTAGTGCGTGAAGCGATAGTACCGGCGCACCGACTTCGCAGGGTCGACGGCCGTCTCGCCGTCGAACGCGACGTCCACGACCGGCGTGTCGAAGATCGCCGCCTCGACACCAATCGTCGACGCCACGGTCACGATCACGTCGCTGTGCCGGAGGGTGTCGGCGAGGTGCTGCTGGTTGTCGGACGTGATGTCGACGCCCAGTCCGTCGCCGGACTTCACCGTGGCCTTGAACGGCTTCTCCACGATCACGTTCGGGACGCCGCGGAACTCCGCGTAACGCTCCAGCTCGTCGCGGGGATGCAGGCGCACCAGGATCTGGGACGCGCCGAGCCGTCCACCGTCCATCGCGGACGTGAGCGTGCGAATGACGCGATCGAAGTGCGAGTACAGCGGCGCCGGCGTCGTCGTGACGGTGATCAGCCGGCGCGACGGGTCGGCGCCGATGCGCGCGAAGAACGCCTCGCGCGAAATCGCCGGCCCCGATCGGAAATAGCGATCCCAGTGCGGCGGCCCGCTCACGCGGACCTGATCGGGATCGTATCCGTGCAGCTCGACCGCCTGCTGCTTCATGATGTCGTTCCACACGACGAGGCGATCGGCGCGGCGCACGGGAATGAGCTTGTTGGTGAAATTGTCCCAGCTCGGATCGACGACGATCGTGCGGACGCGCCGCTGCACCGCGGTCCGCAGCAGCGGAATCTCGGAGAAGATCAGCCCCGGGCTCGATCCGACGAGCAGAACAGGGTTGTAGCGATCGAACAGCTGCTGCGCCCGCGGATGGGAAATCCGCCGGTCGATCACGTCGTACCGCGTCGGCTTGCGCAGCATCGACGGCGCCACGACGCCGGCGATCAACCGCTTGGCGCGGATGAAGCGGATCGACTTCTTCGCGAGCGCTTCGGCGCGGCGGATCTTCACCGACTCGGTCACGCCCGAATCGAGATACCCGGCCTGAATCAGCGCCATCAGACGCCCTTCGAGCCCGGCGGGCATGTGCGGCGGCAGGTCTTCGAACATCACGCGCGCGCGTCTGAACTCGTCGACGAACGACGCATCCTTCACGAGCGGCGAGACGATCACCACCTGCGCGTCCGCGTTCGACTCGAGGAGCCGATCCACGAGGCCGCCCCGGAGGATGTTGCCGGCGGAGACGCCGCTCGGGACTGAAACGAAGAGGTTCACAGGGTGCTCGGGGTTCCCGAGGTGCTCGAGGTTCCGACGTGCTCGAATTCGAACGGCAGCGAGACCAGGCCGTCCTGCTCGTCGGCGAGCGCGTCGACGCCGCTGTGGCCGGTCACCGCGAAGCGCGGTCCGGCGGTGATCTGATCGTAGGAGGCGAGCTGATGGCTGTCGGAAATCGCGAGCCGCAGCACGTACTGCCTCGCCCGCAGCGGCAGTTTCGAGAAGCGGCACTCGAGCGCCCCGTCGCCGCTCACGCGCGCCGGGATATCCGCCGCATTCGACGTCGCCGTCGTCACCACGAGACCGGATTCGACGTCGATGATCGCCACCTGGAAGACCGGGCGATCGACCGGCCGCTCCGCGCGGTACATCGCGCGGACGACGAGGTTGTCGCCCGGGCGGATCGCGGTCACGGGTCTGCCGGCGTCGTCCACGAGCTCGATGGCGCTGTAGCGGATCTCGCCGGTGCCGCCGCGATGGCTCTGGAGGTTCACCGACTGATTCGCGAGCGCTTCGATGTTCACTTCGTTCATGTAGCGCTCGGCGATTTCACCCGCGGGACCGTACGCCCGCATGCGTCCTTCTTCCATCCAGAGGATGTCGGAACAGAGCCGGCGGACGTTCCACATGTCGTGCGAGATGAACAGGACCGTCTTGCCTTCGGCGATCAGCCGGCGCAGCGCTTCGAGCGCCCGCCGCCGGAACGCCGCGTCGCCGACCGCCAGCACTTCGTCGACGAGGACGATGTCGGGGCGGCTGTAGATGGCGACGGCGAAGCCGAGGCGGGCGTAGAGACCGGAGGAGTAGCGCTTCATCGGCGTATCGATCAGCCGCTCGACGTCCGCGAAGTGGACGATCGCGTCGAACTGCCGGTCGATTTCCGTTCGCGTGAGCCCGAACAGGCCCGCGCCGAGGTATACGTTCTCGCGACCCGTCAGCTCGGGATGAAAACCCGCGCCGAGCTCGATCAGCGACACGACGTGTCCACCGACGCGAACGGCGCCGCTCGTCGGCCACGTCACGCGCGAGATCAGCTTGAGCAGCGTCGTCTTGCCGGCGCCGTTGCGGCCGATCACGCCCAGCCCCGCGCCCTGCCGCACGTCGAGCGAGACATCGCGGAGCGCCCAGATCGTCGAGCTGATCTTTCCGCGCGAGGCCGTATGGACTTCGTCCGACTGCCCGCGGAGATCCCGCACGGTCGACGCGACAAGATCCCCGAGCGTACGCGCACGTCCGGTGCGGTACTTCTTGGTGACCTTCTCGAGCTGGATGGCGAGAGACACTTAGATGACGTCGGCGAAGTACTTGTCGGCTTTCTTGAACGTGACGAACGCGGCGACGAACAGGACAGCCGTGATCGCCGCGGAGATCGCCACGACGGACCAGTTGGGCGCGCGGTTGAAGATCAGCGACGACCTGAAGCCTTCCACGATCGCCGTCAGCGGATTGAGGATGAAGAACCACCGCAGCTTCGCCGACGTCTTCGACAGCGGATACGCCACCGGCGTCAGGTACAGCCACAGCTGCAGGGCGATCTGCACGACGGGGTTCACGTCGCGATAGAACACGTTGAGCGCCGACGTCGCCAGCGTCAGGCCGACGGTGAACACAATCAGCAGACCGAAGAATGCGAGCGCCATCGGCGCCCACATGCCGAGGCCGATGCGGTAGTACGCCATGAACCCGGCGTAGAACGCCGCGGCAGCGAAGAAGTCGATGAACCGCGAGCAGACCTGCGCGAGCGGGACGATCTCCCGCGGAAAGTACGTCTTCGTCACGATGTTGCGGTACGTGATCAGGCTCAGCGTCCCGCTCGAGACCGAATTGGAGAAGAAGAAGAACGGCACGAGGGCCGCGTACGCGAACAGCGGATACGGCACGCCCTCGGACGGCATCCCCGCCACGCGCGAGAACACGATCGTGAACACGATCATCGCCGACAGCGGCTGCACGATCGCCCACGCGACGCCGAAGAACGACTGGCTGTAGCGGCCCTTGACCTCGCGCCTGGTGAGGTTCATCAGCAGCTCGAAGTACGCGGCCGCCGACATCCGCTCGGCGCGATCCGACAGGACAGCGTGAGCACCGGCCGTCAATCGAGCACGAACTCCTTCTGCCAGGATCCGTCGTCGGCCGGCGCCGGCTGGTCTTCCTTCAGCAGGATGAAGTTCTCCAGAACGAGCGCGTCCATGTTGGTGCGCATGAAACAGCGGTACGCGTCTTCCGGCGTGCAGACGATCGGCTCGCCGCGGACGTTGAAGGACGTGTTGACGATCACCGGGCAGCCGGTCTTCCTGTAGAAGGCGTCGATGATGTCGTAGTACACCGGGTTGGTGTCGCGGCGGACCGTCTGGATGCGCGCCGAGTAGTCCACGTGCGTGACGGCGGGAATCGTCGACCGCGGCACGTTCAGCTTCTCGATGCCCCACAGATCCTTCGCGTCTTCACGCACGGGCAGGCGCCGTGACGGCTGGACGTCGGCGACCAGCAGCATGTACGGGCTGTCCTCGTCGATCTCGAACCACTCCGAGACGTGCTCGCGCGTCACCGCGGGCGCGAACGGCCGGAACGACTCGCGGAACTTGATCTTGAGGTTCATCACCGACTGCATCTTCGGCGAACGCGCGTCGCCGATGATCGACCGGCCTCCGAGCGCGCGCGGCCCGAACTCCATCCGGCCCTGCACCAGGCCGACGACTTTCTCGCCGGCCATGAGCTCCGCCACTTTGTCGGCGAGCGCGGCGCCGTCGTAACGGCACGCCTTGTAGCCGTTCGCGTCGACGAACCGCTGGACCTCGTCGTTTGTCGGGCGGGGACCGAGATACGAGCCGTTCATGCCGTCGGCGTACTTCGGCGGCCCGGGAAACGACGCCGACTTCGGCGTGTCCGACGGCCGCTCCCAGGCGCCTGCCGCTTCCGCGCTCACGCGCGGCTTGTCGAGGTAGCGGTGCCACAGGCTGAGCGCGACGCCGACCGCGCCGCCCGCGTCGCCGGCGGCGGGCTGGATCCAGATCTGGTCGAAGATCTTCTCGCGCAGGAGCCGTCCGTTGCCGACGCAGTTGAGCGCGACGCCTCCGGCCATGCAGAGATCGCGCATTCCGGTTTCGCGCTTCGCGAACCGCGCCATCTTGATCATCACCTCTTCGGTGATCTCCTGGACGGAGCGCGCGAGATCCATCTCGCGCTGCGTCAGCTTGCTCTCTGGCTTCCGCGCGGGGCCGTCGAACAGCTTCGCGAACCCGTCCCCGGTCATCGTGAGACCCGCGGGGTACGTGAAGTAGTCCATGTTCATCCACAGGCTGCCGTCGTCGTTGATCTGCAGCAGGTGGTCTTTGATCGTCCGGACGTACTTCGGCTCGCCGTACGGAGCGAGGCCCATGATCTTGTATTCGCCGGAATTGACCCTGAAGCCGGTGAAGTACGTGAACGCCGAGTACAGCAGGCCGAGCGAGTGCGGGAACCGCAGCTCGCGGAGCATCTCGATCTCGCCGCCCCTGCCCACGCCGATCGACGAGGTCGCCCACTCGCCGACGCCGTCCATCGTCAGAATCGCCGCCTGCTCGAACGGCGACGGGTAGAACGCCGACGCCGCGTGCGACTCGTGGTGTTCCCCGAACATCACTTCGCCTTCATAGCCGTCGACGTGCTTGTGAATGTCGTCCGCCATCCACAGCTTGTCGGTCAGCCACAGCGGCAGCGCCATCAGGTACGACCTGAGTCCTGCCGGCGCGCACGCGACGTACGTCTCGAGCAGACGCTCGAACTTCACCAGCGGCTTCTCGTAGAAGCCGACCAGGTCGAGCTCTTTCGCGGTGATCCCGGCCTCACGCAGACAGTACGCGACGGCGTTCGACGGGAATTCGGGATCGTGCTTCTTCCGCGTGAACCGCTCCTCCTGCGCGGCCGCGACGATGCGGCCGTCCTCGACGAGGCAGGCGGCCGAGTCGTGGTAATACGCGGAGAGGCCGAGAATTCTGGTAGGCACGTCGTCTCTGGTGCGTGGCTTTTAGAAGAGCGTGTAAATGAACGGCGCGACGGCGCTGGACTGCGAGAACACGATGAGCAGGCCGAACAGCACGAACACGATCACGATCGGCACGAGCCAGTACTTCTTCTCCTGCTTCAGGAACTGAAAGAACTCTCCGAGAACGCGGCCCTTGCTCATTTCTGCCTCCGTGCAGCCATTGCGGCCACAGGCGCGACGAGCCCTGCGGCGATGCGGTCGTTTCCGATCATGGTCAGGTGCATGCGATCGAACGAGAGCTCCGGATCGCTGACGTCCACGCTCTCGCCGAGATTCACGTACTGCACGTGCGTATCTCCGCCGAACACACGCGCGAGCATGCCGGCCAGCTCACGCTGCTGCGCCATATGCGCGGAACGCACCTGCGTTCCCAGCAGATACGGCTGCGTGACGACCAGCACGTCCTTGTGCATCGCGCGCGCCTTGCTGACGGCCGTGTACATCAGCCGGCAGTACGGCGCCCAGGTGCCCGAACATCCGCTGGCGTCGCCCGGGACGGGCGCGGCGGCCGGAGCCGACGCGATCGTCTTTCCGATCTGGCGCTCGAGCGATTCGCCGACCGCCGCCGCCGAACGCAGCAGTTCCGCGCCGGCCTTCGTCGCGAGCCCGGGCGTAAACACCGTGTTTGCATGATGCGCGTTCGTATAGACCTCGCGCGTATCGCCGTACAGCATCACCGACGCTTTCTCACGTGCGACGAGCGGAAAAATCGGCAGATAGCCGGTGAGCCGGAATATCGGGGACTCGTGCCTGAACACCTGCTGCTGCGGACGCGACGGATCGCCGAAGAGGTCGTTGTAGCCCTCGTAGAACACCGTCATGTCGTAGTCGAGATACGCGTAGTCGTCCATGGTGAACGGAAACGAATACGCCCCTTCGGCGTTGTACGCGAGGTTGACGACGGTGATGGGGCGTCCGCGGCCGGCGAGCTTCGCCTCGAGAAGCGCCGGCATGGATTCCTCCCACTTGACGCCGAACCCGTACGCCGCGCTGCCGCCGAACACCGCCACGCGGTACTCGTCCGGACGCTTGTGTCCGATCGCCGGCCCACGATAGCCCCACACGTTCACCAGCACGCCGCGCTCGAATCTGTGATGCGCGTACAGATCCAGGCCGAGGAGCGCGCCGACGGCGAGCGCCAGGCCGATCAGCGCCGCCGCCACGGCAAACTTCCACCGCCGGCCACGCTGCACGCGGGCAGGGTGAACGTCGGCAGCCGTGGTGACGGGCATCAGTACATCTGGTCGTAGTGCTTTCGATCACGATACCGTTCGGGATAGGGAGACCAGCCGGGCCAGCGTTCGCGTTTCCGCGCGAGCGGATCGCGGCCGATCATCCTCCACACCAGGTTCACCGGCGTCAGGACGACGAGAAACAGCAGCGACAGCCAGAACCGCGCCATCACGCGTCCGAACGCCAGCGAGAACTTCCACCAGTACCGGCTCGGGTACTTCAGCAGCGGCGGCGCGACGAGTCCGAGCACGAGCAGCACGGCGCCGATGCCGCCGAGGATCTCGGCGCGCAGCATCCTGTGGCGCCACACCAGAATCGCGGCCAGCACGAGCAGCACGCTGCCGACCGACACGCCGAACGAACGTTCCGGATTCTTCGGGCCTTTTGTCATGCCGTCCTCGCGGGCGTCGCCGCCGGCCTGAACGCCTGCACGGCGACAGCGATCGCGCACGCCACCGACAGTCCCAGCGCGAACCTCGCCGCCGGCACCATCGCCAGCTGCGCGCCGACGCGAAGGTTGGCGAACGCGAACGCGGAGAGGGTGAGGACGGCGAGCGGAGCCGCCGCGCGATCCAGCGCGAGCGCGCCGAGCGGCGACACCAGGTAGTGGAAATTCCACAGCGCGCGATCGGGCTGCTGCACGTAGCAGAGCACGAGCGCGACGGGCCCGGCCACCAGCGTCAGGCGCCGAAGCGGCGCGGGCGCGAATACAAAGCCGATCGGCGCGAGGATGTACAGCGCGCCGAACTCGTTGAACATCGCCGACACGACGCCTCGGACGCTCTGTTCCTGCAGCCACGGCCCGATGCCGCCCCCGCTCAGGAACCTCGTCGACGTCGTCCCGCCGTAGCCGTAATTGAACCGGATCATCATCGTCAGCTGGAAGATGGCCCAGACGATGAAGGCCGCGTTGGCCGCCGCGAAGGTCTTCACGGCCTCCGGCCAGCGGCGCTCGACCGCCTGATACATCGAGAACACGTAGAGCGGCGCCGCCGCGAACTCCTTCGCCAGCACGCAGACCATGGCGACGATCGCGGCCACGGCGACACGCGCCCGCAGCAGCTCGTTGGTGATGAACGGGCCGACGAAGTACATCAGCGGATCGGAGGTGTAGGGATCGTGCAGCGTGTACAGCGAGCCGAAGCCCAGCGCCGACACCATCGACGCCAGCAGCGCCGCGCGCGGCTTGAAGCCGAAGGTCAGGCAGAGCTGCATTACCATCACCGCCGCGGCCGCGTTGCAGAGCACGGCGTACGAATGCCACTTCGCCGTGGACGATCCCGGCAGCCGTCCCAGCGTCCACGCGACGAGCGCGCGGAAGCAATGGAGGTCGTTGCAGTCCGGCACGACGCCGAACCGGGCGGTCCGTTCGTAGACGTCGCGATCGGTCACGCGGTCGGGAGGCTGCGAGAGCCACGCGATCGCGCCGAGCGCGAGCACGAACGCCACACACAGGCCCGCGAGCGTGGCCGGCTTCATGAGCTCGTCTTCCGGTGTGCGGCCAGGTCGAGCACGGGCTGCACCAGCGCCGCCGCGACGATCTGATTGCCCTCCGCCCGCAGATGCATGTGGTCGAACGAAAGATGCGGATTCGCCAGATCGACGGCCGGGCCGAGATTCACGTAACGGACATCGGGATCGGACGCAAATCTCATCGTGATGAAACTCGCGAGCGCGGCCTGCTGCGCGCGGTGGCGATCGCCGGAGTGCTCGCCGTCGAGATACGGCTGCGTCACGATCAGGACCTGCGCGTCCCGCGAGCGGGCGTAGTCCGTCGCCACGCGAACCGACGCGCAGTACCCCGTCCACGGCGCCGCGCATCCGTTGCCGGCGGCGACCCTGTGCAGCGGTTCAGTAGCCACGCGCCCGAGCTGCTGTTCGAGCGACTGCGCGACGTTCGCCGTGGCATTCAGCACGTCGGCGCCGGCCTTTGTCGCGAGGCCGGCATGAAACTCGATCTTGCGATCCTGTCTGTACAGGGCGCCGGGATCGCCGCCGCTGACCATCGCCGCCGCCTTCTCCTTGAAGATGATCGGAAAGATCGGCATGTAGCCCGTCAGGCGGAACACCGGCGAGTCGTGCCGGAACACCTGCACGTTGGCCCGATCGCCGAGATCGTTGTAGCCCTCGTACAGCACCGCGAGGTCGTAGCCAAGCCAGTCGTAGTCCTCAAGTGTCGGCTTGAAGGAGTACGCCCCTTCGTTGTTGTACGCGAGATTCACCACGGTGAACCGCGGCGTTCCCGCTCGCGCGCGAAGAAGGCGCTCGAGCGTCGCTGGAATCGCCTGCTCCGACGTGACGCCGTAGCCGTACGCGGAGCTGCCGCCGAGGATGACGACGCGATATTCGCCGGGCTGCTTCCGCCCGACCGGCGCACCACGGTAGCCCCAGACATTGAAGCCCGCGGACGTCTGGTACCGGCCGTGAAGGTAGACGTCCACGCCGAGCAGTGCGGCGAACGCCGCGACGCCGGCCAGCACGACGGCCGTGACGCCGAACAGCACGCGGCGGACAGCGCGCTTCATGCGGCGGTCCACCGGACCGGCAGCCTGGCCACCGCCATCGCGGTCATCGCGACGGCGAACGGCACCAGGTGAATGGACATGCGCCCGGGATAGTTGTGTGT
The DNA here is from genome assembly GCA_035571855.1 of Vicinamibacterales bacterium. Lineage (GTDB taxonomy): Bacteria > Acidobacteriota > Vicinamibacteria > Vicinamibacterales > CAVVIG01 > DATNBT01. The sequence continues at coordinate 6,847 of DATNBT010000512.1, read as the reverse complement.
GTGCGCGAGCAGCGAGCTCGCGCACGCGCCGAGCGCCACGATCGCGACCGACAGCGCAAGCCGGTGCACTTTCGGCGCGAACGCCACCGCCCCGACAGACAGCAGCACGCCCGCGACGACGAGGACGGCCCGCGGGTCGAACGCCGGCGGCTCGTTCATCCAGACGAGCGCGCCCAGGCTGTGCCAGATTTTCGACCACACCTTCGGATCGCCGATCGTCGTCAGCCGCAGTCCCGTGTCGTTGTTCTTGAGGCTGGTGCCGTACAGGATGCTGAAGACGCCCGTGTACCACCACGTGCGCGCGGCAAACAGCGCGACGCCGGCGGCGACGGTCGTGACGTACGCCGCCGCGGATCGAACATCGAACTCGGCGAGCAGGGCGAGCAGGAAGAACGCGAACAGCAGGTGATTGAGCCGCGTGTAGAACATCAGCACGGCGAACGCACCGGCAAGCACCGCGGCGCCAATCTGATCTCGACGGTGACGAAGCAGCAGTAGCGCCGCGATGAAACCGAATCCCGCCGCCGAGATTTCCGAGAGCCCGCGTCCCACGAAATACCAGATCGTTCCGAGCCAGAACGTCGCCAGCGCGCCGGCCGCCGCCGCGACGCCCCACCTGAAGCCCGCGACGCGGTCGACCACGACAAACGTGACCGCGGCGCCGAGCCAGAGACAGACGGCGTCCCAGAGCGTTTCGCCGACGCTCGAGTCGCCGAAGACGAGATGCAGGGCGCCGGTGATCCAGCGATAGAGCGGCTGATAGTCGAAGACCCTGCTGCCGGCTTCGAGCCAGAAGCCGTTCATGAAGATGCGATAGCCCGCCACCTGGTACGCGAGCCAGTCGTCGTTCGTATACGTCGTGACGTGCGCCACCTGCGGCAGCGATCGCGCGGCGATCAGCGCGAGCCACGGCACGCCGACGAGCAGCATCGCACCGCGAAGGTTGCGGTGCGCATCCGCGATTGGCACGAGCACCGCCGCCGCAAGAAGCAGCACCGACATCCGCTCGAATCGTCCCGTGACGCCGACGGCCGCGAGAACGCCGGCGGCCGCGACGCACCACGCGAGCGCCGCGGGACTGTCGCCGTACTCGCGTGCGATCGCGACGATCCACGCCGCGGCGATCATGAACACCAGCAGCGTTTCAGCGACGCTGAACGCGCCGGCGAGTCGATCGAAGGCATGCGGTTCGTGTGCCGTCATCGTCGTCGCGGCGAACGCGTCGCGGCCATTGAATGTCGGAATCAGCTGCCAGCCGTCGCCCGTGACGGCCATCTGCATCTTCACCGGATGCGTTCCGGGTTCGAGGGCCGTGAGATACGGCCTCCCGCCGGTCTCGATCGCAAACAGGCCGCGCTCGCTCGAACGCACGTAGCCGCTGACTTCCAGCGTCAGCGGCGTCGACGCCTCCTTGTCGAAGCCCGTGATGTTCGTGAACCAGGCCGGAAACGCAGCGCTCGTGGCGTACGGCCGATCGACGATCGCCGTGCACGCCGGCTGCGCCGCCCTGATGTCCGCACGCACGTCCCAGCTCCGGAGCGCGCCCGATGGCTCTTCGATGGGAATCGTCAGCACGTTCGTCGCATACGGCGAGGTGGTCGAGAACTTCGCGCACAACCCCTGCTGCGTCAGCACCGCGCCGTCCACGAGCTTCAGCGCGAGCAGCGCGACGACGGCGACGCGAACGAGCGTCTGCGTCACCAGCCGCGGACACAGCCAGGCCATGACGGGAAACGCGAGGCCGACGAGCATCGCGGCCACGCGGCCGTCGAGCGGCATGCCGTGGATCATGGACAGCGTATGCGACGGCCACAGCGTCGCCGCCATCAGCAGCGCCACCCACAACGCGCTCAGCATGGATGGTAAAGTGACGGCACGTGCGTGTTCTTCGACTGATCACGCGGCTGAATATCGGCGGACCTTCCATTCAGGCGATGACGCTCTCGGACCGGCTGACGCCGCGAGGAGTGACGACGCGTCTGGTGCATGGATCGCTCGGCGCGGGCGAAGGCGACATGCGGTACCTGCTGCCCGCCGCGTCCGACGCCGAGTGGCTGCCTGCGCTGCGCCGCGAGGTGTCGCCGCTCGACGATCTCTCGGCGCTGCGGCGCGTGTCGCAGATTCTGCGCGACTTCCGTCCCGACATCGTGCACACGCACATGGCCAAGGCCGGCGCGATCGGACGCGTCGCCGCGGCGCGATACAACCGATCGCGCGCGCCCGGCGCACGCGCGCGCGTCGTGCACACCTACCACGGCCACGTGCTCGAGGGGTACTTCGGCCCGGCGAAAACCGCGCTGTTCGTCGGCATCGAACGCCTGCTCGCCCGCTCGACCGACGCGCTGGTTGCAGTCTCCCCGGCGATTCGCGACGAGCTCGTGCGCGATCACCGCATCGGCGTGCCCGCCCAGTACCGCGTCGTGCCGCTCGGGTTCGATCTGTCGGCGCTCGCGGCGATCGACGACCGCGCGCGGGCGTCGGCGCGCGATCGCCTCGCGATCCCGGCGACGGCGCACGTCGTCTCCACCGTGGGACGGCTGACCGCGATCAAGCAGCATCAGTTGTTTCTCGAGACCGCACGCCTGGTCGCCAACACCGATCCCGCGGCGCTCTTCCTCATCGCCGGAGACGGCGAGCTGCGCGCGGCGCTCGAGCAGACGGCGCGTGACTTCGGACTCGTCGATCGTGTGCGTTTCCTCGGCTGGCGCCGCGATCTCGAGACGATCTACGGCGCCACGGACGTCTTCCTGCTGACCTCGCGCAACGAAGGCACGCCGGTCGCGCTGATCGAGAGCCTCGCTGCCGGCGTGCCGGGCGTCTCGACGGACATCGGCGGCGTCCGCGACGTGCTGAAAGACGATCTCGGAGCCGTCGCGCCCTTCGGCCACGCCGAAGCGCTGGCGGCGGCTGTGGCACAATTCCTCGGCGATGCCGCGCTGCGGCGCGCGGCCGGCGATCGCGGGCGCGCGTCGGTCGTCGCGCGCTACGGCATCGATCGCCTCGTCGACGACATGCACACGCTGTATCGCGAACTGCTCGGATGACACGCTACCGTCCGCTGCTCATCGTCGTGCTGATCGCCGTCGCGCACGGACTGTTCTTCATCTGGTACCAGCGTCCCGACTGGGAGACGCGCTGGACCGACCAGGTCGGATACCGCCGCCTCGGCGAGGCACTGGCCACGACCGGGAAGTTCACGAAGTATCCCGAGGCGTCGGGGTACGTTCCCGAAGTCATCCGCACGCCCGTGTATCCGATGTTTCTCGCCACGATCTATAAGGTGGCCGGCACGGGCCAGCTTCCGGTCGCGCTCGCGCAGACGCTGCTGTTCGCCGCGATCTGCGTGCTCGTGTTCCTCATGGCGAGGCGCATCAACGGCGAACGGGTCGCGCTCGGCGCGGCGCTGCTGACGGCGCTCTTCGCGCCGCTGCCGTACTTCGGCGCGCTGGTCATGACCGAACTGTGGACGGCGTTCGTGTTCACGGTGTCGATGTGGATCGCGATCCGCGCCGTGCAGTCGCGGCGCTTCTCTTCGTTCGCCGCGCTCGGCGTGATCCTCGGCATCACGGCGCTCAGCCGGCCGGTGTTCGCGCTCTTCCCGATCGGCATCGTCCTCGTCGGCCTGGTGTGCTTCCCGCTGACCGGCGTCACGCGCGATCGACGTCCGTCGCTCGCGTGCTGGGCGATGCTGCTTGCGGCGTTCGGGATCACGATGCTGCCGTGGTTCACGTACAACTACGTCAACTTCGGCCGGTTCACGCTGTCGCCGGCGGGCGGCATGGGACGCGGCACGTGGGAAGGCTCATGGCAGAACACGTGGTCAGGCCGCCTGCAGGCCGAGCTGACGCCGATCGCCGACGACATCAGCGATCGCGCCACGCTCGACGCGCGCATCGAGGAGATCGCCGCCCGCGAGCACCTGCCCGCCGGACCGATGCTCGAGTACGCGCATCAGGAGCAGGACATCCGCCGCATCTGGACGACGCCGGCAGATCCGGCGGCGCGCGTCGCCGCGCGCGTGGACGCCGACAACGAGTACATGCGCGTCGGACTGCACAACATCAGACAGCAGTCGGCGTCGCACGTCGCCGCGCGTCTCGCCCGCGGCGTCTTCATTCTGTGGGCCGGTGAGATTCCGGTCCGGTTCAGCGACATCAACGCGCTGCCGACGTCCGTCATCCGCGCCATGTGGGCCGTGCAGGCGCTGCTCGTGCTGGCGGCCCTCGCCGGCATCTACGCGCTCATCCGCGGCGGACGCGCGGCCGAAGGCTGCACGCTCGGCGCCGCGATCGTGTACGTCACGACCGTGCACTTTCCCATCCTGACGGAGGCGCGCCAGTCGCTGCCCGCGATGCCCACGGTGCTCCTGCTGGCGGCGTTCGGCGTCGCGTACGTGACCGGCCATCTACTTCCCCTGAAACCGCAGGTTCATGAACGCGAGCATCTCTGACAGCCACGCCTGGCTGTCGAATCCGCGCGCCGCAATCTGATCGCCGACTTTCATCCCGAGCAGCACGTTGTCGTCCATGCTGTTGTTGAGGAAGAGGCCGTGGCGGCCGATCGTCAGCAGATTCGGCACGGCATGCACGCCTTCGAGCGCGGGAATCAGATGATCTTCGAAGTTCAGCTCGTAGACGGGATAGGCGGTCGGAATGTCGGTCACGAAGTAGTCTTCGACCTCCGCTTCGGTGATGCCGTACCCCATCTTCATCATGTCGCGCAGCGCGATCCGGTAGACCTCTTCGTCCGACGCGTTCCACACCGGCTCGTCGCGCCAGCATGAGAGCTCGATGCAGAGCACGGTGCGGCCGGACGGAATCATCTCCGGGCTGACGTTCTTCTGCTCGGACATCCGGTTGACGCGGAAGTGCTCGTCGAGCAGATACACCCAGTGGTAGTCGGTGAGCCGGTCGCGCTTCAGCGCGATGTAAATCAGCTTGAGGCTTCGATACCGCAGCTTCTTCGCGTGCGCGTTGACCGGCCCGGGCAGCCCGGGCTCGATCAGGTCGACGAGCTTCGGCAGCGGCAGCGTCGAGATCACGCCGTCGCACTCGATCGCCTCTTCCTTCCCGTCGCGCAGATAAATCACGCGGCGGATGCGATCGCCGTCACGCTCGAGGCGGACGACGGTCGAATTCAGGAGGATGCAGTTGCCGGCCGCCTGCACCTGCTTCGCCATGTTCTCGAACAGCACGCTGATGCCCTGCCGCGGATACATGTACTTCGTGAAGTACGTCGCCGGATCCGCTTTGATGCCGAGCGTCCGCAGGATGATGTTCTTGAGGTTCAGCTTCGCCACGCGCTGCGCCTGCTTCGAGGAGATCTGCGACGTCGGCAGCCCCCACACCCGCGCCGAGTAGATGCCGAAGCAGAGGTCGTACAGCGTGCGCCCGAGGTTGCGGACGCCCCACTCTTCGAACGAGTCTTCCCTCTTCGGCGGCGCGAGCGTCGACTTGATCGTGGCGAGAAGGTAGTCGAAGACGATGCGGAACGAGAGCAGGGGGCTGACGCCCCTGAGCACCTGCAGCATCTCGAGCGGATAAATGTATTCCTTCCCGCGAAGCAGCACGCGGGTGCCGCGCGTCAGGATCAGCGGGTCGTCCCCGAACAGCGGCTTGATCGCTTCGTGGATCGCCCGGCTCTCTTCGGTTTCGCGGATATGGAACGTGTGCGGACCGTAGTCGACGTAGTACTGGCCGACCTTGATCGTCTTCCCCATTCCCCCGACCGCGCCGTCGCGCTCGATCACCGTCGCCGGAATCCCGAGCGCCGACAGGCGCCACGCGGCGGACATCCCCGCCGGGCCGCCGCCGAGAATCACGACCTTCGATTTATGCGATGCCGTCATCGGCCGCTCACCGCAGGACGGCCATGAGTGAGAAACATGTGGAGCCGCTTCACGCCATCTTCGAAACCGATCGACGGCCGCACGCCGAACCGTTCGCTCATCGTGTGATCCACGGAATGAAACTGAATGTATTCCTCGGTATGCCCGTCGTGTTTGATCGCCACATCGACGCCGAGCACACGGGCCATCGTGGTCACGACGTCGTTCACAGTCACGGGCGAGCCGGACGCGAAGTCGAGGGCGCCACTGTAGCCCGCCGCGGTCATCAATGTCAGGAACCCGTCGACGGCATCGTCGATGTAAATGAAGTCGATGAGGTTCTGTCCGTTGCCGCGCAGCGTGAACTCACGCTGACCGTTCATCACGGCGCGTATCCACTTCGTCGTGATCTTCCGATCGGGCTCGTACGGGCCGTAGGCGCCGAAGAACCGCACGTTGACGTAGCTGCCGACAGTCTTCGCGCGTTCGGCGAACTGGCGCAGGTAGTACTCGGAGGCCAGTTTCGAGATGGCATATGGAAGGCGCGGAGCGACCGGCGTCGCCGGGGAGACCGCTCCACTCAAACCGTCGTATACCGCTCCCGACGAGACATACACAAAATGTCCGAATCTCACGTGCTCGAGCAGGGTCACGAGGCCGAGCGTATTAACCGTGAGGTCCCAGGCCGGCCGCGTGACGCTCTTCGCGGGATCGCCGTTCGCGGCCAGATAGAGGCACGCGTCAAACGCCTGATGCTCGCGCGCAAAGTCCGCGACCGCCGCGTTGCTGGTCAGATCGCATTGCACCGGCTTCACGCTCGTCAGTCCCTGCTGCGCGATGAACGCATCAAGGCCCGTGCTGTTGTAGAGCGCTGTGACGCTCCAGCTCCGCGGCGCCCGCAGGAGCACGTTGCGCCCGATGAATCCAGATGCGCCCGTGACGAGAACCTTCATGTCGCGTCCAGTCGAGTGTCGTGTCAGTGCCGGTACTGGCGGAGCGGAAAGAGCTTGTCTTTCGGGA
>DATNBT010000511.1:0-10962 GCA_035571855.1 Vicinamibacterales bacterium | reverse complement strand
TGAAGGCCGACTTCGCCGTGACGCCCAACCTGAACGGCTTCATCAAGACCGGCTACTTCCACGAGAACCGCGACAACGGCAAGCACAGCACGTTCGACGGCACCGAGGAAGGCAACAACACGACGTGGAAGTACGTCAGCGGCGGCGTGCGCTCGGTGCTGCCCGGCGCCAGCGCGCTCGAGGTGAACGCGTTCGGCAACTTCGAGGACTACTTCAGCAACTTCCTCGCCGTGCCCGCGGCCACGCCCGCGCGCAGCATCGGCCGCATGTCGCTCAACCAGACCGTGCCGACGAAGGACACCGGCGGCAACGTCGTCTGGTCGAAAGCGTTCGCGAGGAATTTCTTCCAGGCGGGGACCGACTGGCACTGGGTGCAGGGGGAAAGCCAGGAAGACGGCTTGAACGCGACGAACGGCCTGACCGTGAACCTCCACCGGAACTCCGGCGGCACGCAGCGCAACGTCGGCGCCTACGTGCAGGACATCCTGACGCCGGTGAGCAATTTCGAGCTGACGCTCAGCGCGCGGCTCGACTCGTGGAGCAACTACAACGCCCACAACACCGAGGTGAGCCTCCCGGCGGGGACGCCGACGGCGAACAACGCGCCGACGCTGCCCGGCCAGGACGACACGGTCGTCACGCCGCGCCTCGCGGCCATCTATCACGCCACCGACAAGGTGAGCGTCTGGGGCGACGTCGGCTCGGGCTTCCGCGCGCCGACGCTGAACGAGCTCTATCGCCGCTTCTCGAAGGGCACCGTGCTGACGCTGCCGAACAACCTGCTCGGCCCCGAGAAGCTCGTGGGCGGCGAGCTCGGCGTCAACCTGTCGCCGGCGAAGAACGTCACGGGCCGCGCGACGTACTTCTACAACCGCGTGCACAACCCGGTGTCGAACATCACGATCTCGACCGTCGGCGCGAACGTCACGGTCCAGCGCCAGAACCTCGGCGAGACGGAGATTCAGGGTCTGCAGCTCGACGCCGAGTACCGCTTCAACGACAAGTGGCGCGTCTCCGGCGGCTATCTCTACGACCACGCGGTCATCGTCGACAACCCGGCCAACCCGGCGCTCGTCGGCAAGTTCCTGCAGGAAGTGCCGCAGAACCGCGGGACGTTCCGCATCTCGTATATGGATCCGAAGGTCGCCTACATCACGTTCGGCGTCCAGGCGGTCGGCCTGCAGTTCGACACCGGCGACGACACCAACACGCGCGCGGTGCCCAACTACAGCTATCCCGGTCTGCCGTCGTATGCGACGACGGAGCTGACGATCACGCGGCGGATCGGCGGCAACGTGGACGTGTTCTTCGGCGCGCAGAATCTCTTCAACGAGGAATACATCGTCGCCACGCTGCCGACGACGGTCGGCTCGCCGAGGCTCGTGAACGCGGGCGTGCGGGTGAAATTTACGGGGAGATAGAAGAGGTCAGGAGTCAGAGGTCGGAGGTCGGAGATCAGGGTTTTGCCCCGACCTCCGTCCTCTGTCCTCCGACCTCTTGAGGAGCTCGCCAGAAATCCATCGTCGACACGCGGTGGACGCAGCCGACGGTGCAGTAGGGCGCGCACCACTTCTCGGTCAGGAACTCCCGCTTGATGTCGTCGATGGTGTACTGCTCGAGCGGCGTGCCCGGAGTGCCGCGCTGCTGCGAGCACCAGTGCACGAGGCCTTCTTCGCAGACATACAGGTAACGGGCGCCGGCGCGGCAGCGCCACTCGTTCGGCTGTCCGTCGGCGAGCTTCTCCTGGAAGTTCGTAATCCCGGAATAGAGATTCTTGAAGACCTGCAGCGGTCCGCTGATCGCGGCCGACACCTCGTCGTACACCTTGCGTTCCACCGGCCCGAGCGGCTTCAGCAGGCCCGAGCCGTCGTGGATGATGCCGATGGACGTGGAGAACCCGAGCTCGCGGGCGCGCTTGTTGATCGTGCGCGCGTCTTCGGCGTTCTTGATTCCGCCGCCGAGGACCGAGTTGATGTTCACGTCGAAGGTGGCGTGGTCGCGGAGGTGCTGGAGCTTCTTGTCCAGGACGCGCAGGCTTTTCTTGGACACTTCGTCCGGCTCGATGTTGTCGATGCTGATCTGCAGGAAGTCGAGGCCCGCCGCGTTCAGTTGCTCGATGCGCTTGGGCACGAGGTAGTAGCCGTTGGTGATGAGTCCCGCCATCATCCCGTGATTGCGGATGTGGCGGATCAGATCGTCCAGGTCCGGGTGCAGCATCGGCTCGCCGCCGGAAAACGCCACGACCGACGTCCCGAGCGCCTTCAGCTTGTCGATGCGCCGCTTCATGACGTCGGTGGGCACCGGCGGCGACACCTTGTCGTACTCGTTGCAGTAGCCGCAGTCGATGTTGCAGCGGCGAATCGGGATAATCTGGACGAGCAGCGGATGAGCTGTATCGACGAGGCCGCGCAGGAACTCGCGCGCGGAGCGGACCTTCCGGCCCGCCGTCGTCGTGGCTATTTTGAGTGACGGCACAGGATCACTAAATTATATAACGATGATCATACGGCGGCGGTCGAGCATCCACCAGTGGGGCGTCTTTGCGACACGGCCCATCACCAAGAACACACGCATCATCGACTACGCGGGCGAGAAGATCTCCAACCAGGAGAGCCTCAGGCGCGAGCGTCGATACATCAACAACGGCCAGCACATCTGGTGCTTCAAGCTGACGAACCGGACGGCCGTCGACGCGGCCGTCGGCGGCAACATCGCGCGGTTCATCAACCATTCGTGCCGTCCGAACTGCTATATCGACATCAAGAAGGGCGTCATCTGGATCCGCGCGGCGCGCAACATCCGCAAGGGTGAAGAGCTGACGTACGACTACAACACCGACGGCGAAGGCCTGATCGAGTGCCGCTGCCGTCCAGGCTGTCAGCGGCTTTTGTAGGGACTGGAGACTGGAGACTGGTGACTGTCTTTTACCTTCACGGCTTCGTGTCGTCCCCGAAGTCGACGAAAGTCCAGTACTTCATACGCGCCCTCGCCGAGCGCGGGATCGAGGTGCGTTGTCCCGACTTCAACGAGCCGGACTTCCAGACGATGACGATGACGCGGATGCTCGACCAGCTCGATGCGGAGATCGCGTCGGCGGGGCAGCCGGCGGCGCTCGTCGGATCGAGTCTCGGCGGCACGCTCGCGATCCTCGCGGCGGCCCGTTTCGGCGCCCGCGTCGGCAGGCTGGTGCTGCTCGCGCCGGCCGTCATGTTCGGGGACCCCGACCACCATCTGCTCGCGCGCGATCAGATCGCGCGCTGGAAGGAGCGCGGCGACCACGAGTTCTTCCACTACGCGCACGGCGAGCCGCGCCGGCTGGCGTACGGCTTCTATGAGGACTCGCTGAAGTACGACGCGTTTGGTACACTGTTCCCGCAGCCGACGCTGATCTTTCAGGGCACGCGCGACGCGCTGGTCAACGCCGAGGATGTCGAACGGTTCGCCGCGAACCGGCCGAACGTGAAGCTGAGGCTTCTCGACGACGACCACCAGCTGATCGCGAGCCTGCCGCGCATCTGGACGGAGGTCCGACCGTTTCTTGAGAACCAGAGCTAAGGCGCTTTTCCTCTGTTTCCTTCTTTCCTCAGTGGTGGCGGGTTTGTCGTCGCAGGTGTTCGATGCCTCGCGCCTGGAGATGCGCGTCGGCCTCGAGCAGCCCGACGGTTCGCACCGGATTCAATCGATTCCGCTCGAAACGTACGTCGCGCGCGTGCTCGCGGGCGAGGCTGCGCGTGAAAGCCCGCCGGCCGCGCTCGAAGCGCTGGCGATCGCCATCCGCACCTTCGCGCTCGTCAATCGCAACCGCCACAACGCCGACGGCTTCGACGTCTGCGACACGACGCACTGCCAGGTGCTGCGCACCGCCACGCCGGTGACCGAACGGGCGGCGATGGCGACCGCCGGCCTCGTGCTCGTTCGCAACGGCGTGGCCGTCCCGGTCTACTACTCGGCGTCGTGCGGGGGACGGACTGAAATTCCGTCGCAGGTCTGGCCCGGGTCCGACGATCCGCCGTATCTCCCGTCGCAGCCCGATGACGCATGCGAAGGCAAGCCGGAGTGGACCGCCGACATCAAGGCGGCCGATCTCACGCGCTCGCTCAAGGCCGCCGGCTTCCGCGGCGATCGCCTGCGCGAGATGCGCGTCGTCGCGCGCAACGGATCCGGCCGTGTGTCGAAGCTCCGCGTCGCCGGATTTCAGCCCGATACGATCTCCGGCCAGGACCTGCGTGCCGTCGTCGGCCGCACGCTCGGATGGCTGCTCGTCAAGAGCGCCGCGTTCGAGATGGAACGCCGTGGCGACATCTATCACTTCGAAGGGCACGGCTACGGTCACGGCGTCGGCATGTGCGTGATCGGATCGGTGAATCTCGCCGCACGCGGACAGACGGCCGCGCAGATTCTCAATCGCTACTACCCGGGCCTCGATATCGTCGCGGTCGGCGGCGCGCCGGCTGTCACGTCGACGCCGGTCGTGTCGGCGCCGGCACCGGCGCCGGCGATCGGTGCGGTGCAGCCTCCGCCGCAGCCGAGGATCGCCGCGCGTCCGCCGCTCGTGCTCGCCCCGGCGGCACCGTCGCCGGTCGCGCTTGCGCTGCCCGACGACGACGAAGGGGAGCGGGCGGCGATTGAGGCGATGGCGCTCCGCGCGCGCGACGAGCTCGCCCGGGATCTCGGCGTCGCCGCGCCTCCGCGCCTGACGGTGCGCTTCCATCCGACGACGCAGAGCTACGAGCGCGCGACGAGCCAGGCGTGGTTCACCTCCGGCGCGATCGTCGGCGGCGAGATTCACCTGCTGCCGCTCGCCGTCCTGCGCGATCGCGGCGTCCTCGAGCGCACGATCCGCCACGAGCTCGTGCATCTGATGGTGGACGAGCCGCTGGCGAAGCGGCCGGCGTGGGTGCGTGAAGGAGCGGCCCTGTACTACTCCGACGTTCGTAGCGGCCGCCTTCAGGCGGACGAGCAGGGCAACGAACGCTCCAGGTCGCGCGGACGGCTCTCGTGCCCGGACGATGCCGAGCTGAACCAGCCGCTTTCGGCCGGGTCGCTGTCCAACGCGCACGCGCGCGCACTGGCGTGTTTTGCCCGTCAGGCCGGGGACGGCCGCGCGTGGAAAGACATCAGGTAGGGGACCGTCCGCCGACGCGCGTCGCGCGGAGGCGGAGTAAGATAGTCCTATGCTGATCAAGAAACCTGCAGACATTCGCAGCTCGGAGATCACGCCCAAAAAGCTCTATCAGACGCGCCGCGAATTCATCAAAGCCGCGGGCATGGTCGGAGGCGCTGCCATCGGCGTCGAGGTGCTCACGAAAGGCGCCGCGGTGCTGCACGCCGTGCAGCCGGCGGCCCACGGCAGAAAGCTGAACGTGAAGCCGAACCCGACGTTCAGCAACACCAACGGCGAGCCCAAGAACACCTGGGAGCAGATCACCACCTACAACAACTACTACGAGTTCGGCATCGACAAGGACCAGCCGGCCGAGCTCGCGCGCAACTTCAAGACCGACAACTGGACGATCGAAGTCAGCGGCGAGTGCGCGAAGAAGGGCAAGTTCCCGCTCGAGGATCTGATCAAGGACGAGACGATCGAAGAGCGCGTGTACCGCATGCGCTGCGTCGAGGCCTGGTCGATGGTCATTCCGTGGGACGGCATCCCGCTCGCCAGCATCATCAAGAAGCTCCAGCCGACGGCGAAGGCGAAGTACATCAAGATGTCGACCGCGCTCGACAAGCAGATGCCGGGCATCCGGTCGGACGTCCTCGACTGGCCGTACGTCGAGGGGCTCCGCATGGACGAGGCGATGAATCCGCTGACGATCTTCGCGGTCGGGCTCTACGGCGAGGCGTTGCCCAATCAGGACGGCGCGCCCATCCGGCTCGTCGTGCCGTGGAAGTACGGCTTCAAGGGCGTGAAGTCGATCAACAAGATCGAGTTCACCGAGAAGCAGCCGCTCAACACGTGGCAGCGCACGGCGCCGAACGAATACGGCTTCTACGCGAACGTCAATCCCAACGTCGATCACCCGCGCTGGAGCCAGGCGACCGAGCGGCGGATCGGTGAGTTCTTCAAACGCAAGACGCTGATGTTCAACGGGTACGGAGATCAGGTCGCGAGCCTGTACACGGGCCTCGATCTCAAGAAGAACTTCTGAAGATCACGCGGTTCGTCGTCAAGCCCATCGTCTTCCTGGCGTGCCTGGCGCCCGCGGTGTACCTGTCGTGGGCCGCGTATCAGGGCCAGCTCAGCGCCGATCCCCTCAGCACCTATCGCAACGAAACCGGAGTGTGGGCGCTCCGGTTCATCTGCGTCACGCTGCTGCTCACGCCGCTGCGCCGGCTGACGAAGCTCAATCTCGTCTCGTCGTTCCGGCGGATGATGGGCCTCTACGCGTTCTTCTACGGGTCGCTGCACTTCGTCACGTACGTCGTCCTCGATCGGTACGCCGGGCTCATCGACTATCCGGGCGGGTACTTCTCCGCGGCGACGATGCGGAAGCTGGCGGCGTCGATCGCCGACGACGTCGTGAAGCGGCCGTACATCACGATGGGCTTCATCGCGTTCGTGCTGATGGTGCCGCTGGCGGTGACGTCGACGACGGGATGGATCCGGCGGATGGGCGGGAAGAAGTGGGCGGCGCTGCACCGCCTGATCTACGTGACGGCGATCGCCGGCGTCATCCACTACTGGTGGCTGGTCAAGGCCGACATCAGCCGGCCCGAGACCTATGCCGCGATCGTGGCGATTCTGCTGGCCGTGAGAATCTGGTACAAGGTCCGCCTGAAGGCGGACACTACCGTTCGTCGGTCGGCGCCCCCGTCGGCATCAGCACGCGATCCCCAATCTGCGCGCGGATAAACATCCCGCCGGTCTTGCCTTCCTTCAGCGGACGGATTGAGACGGTGATCTTCTCGCCCGGCTTCACTGACGTTTTCGACCAGCCGCGACGGCCCAGGTAGTTCGGGCTCATCCCCTCGATCGCCCACGTTTCGGTCACGCCCTTCTCGTTGACGACGTCCACCCAGATGAACGTGTGCGGGTTGGTCCAGTCGAAGCGGCTGACCACGCCGGTGATCGTCTGTTCCTTCGACATATCGAACGCCGCGAACGAGTGATGCGCGGAGAGCGTCGCGGTCGAGAGCGCGAGGGCGGCAATCGAACCCGCAATGACCAGACGACCAGATGACCAGATGTTCATATTCACCCTATTTCCTGATGTTGATCCCCGCCTTGCCGTTGTCGTCGACGGAGTTGCGGTTGTTCTCTTCGCAGATGTATTCGGCGATGGTCCAGGCGCGATGACGGCGGAGCGTTCGCGTCGAGGTGAACGGCGCCGTCAGCGCCTCGGGATCCGTGATCGTCGTCTCGATCGACATCGTGTCTGGAGCGGTGAGCGTGAACCGCTCGACGATTTTCATCCTGCCGCTGTGCGGAACGTTGGGCGCGAGCTCGGTCTGCGGCGAGAAGCCGACGGTTTCGGCGACGAGCGTGCCGTTGTCCCAGTGGCCGATGGACGTGCCGAAGAAGCGCTCTTCGGGATCGTCGGGCAGCGGACGGCCGTCGGTGTAGATGTGCCGCACCTGCGAGTACGCCTCGATGACGATGGTGACCTGCCCGGGCGTCAGCAGGAACTCCATCGGATAGGGCTGGCCCATGATCTCGGGCATGCCGGGCGGAAGGCAGTTCGCGGTCTCTTTGTCTTCGGCGCCTTTCGCCACGATCGCGCGGCGCTTTTCCGCATATGCCGGCGTCAACTGCGGCCCTGCCGGCGGCCCGCCGGCGCGGCCTCGTCCGCCGCCGCCGAACGTCTGCTCCCACACGCCGGTGAAGTCCGGAAGCTTCGCGATCGCGGCCCAGTCGGCTTCGGTCGGAACTTTCAGCGTGGGTTTCTGCTGGGCGGCCAGCGATATCGCGAGGGCCGCCGCAAGAGCTAGCTTCATGGCCAAGAAGATATCACTGGATGACGATCCGGTTTTCGATTTTCGGCGAGACCGTGCCGCGGGCCGCGATGTACTTCTCGAGCGCGGTGACGACGAGATCGCCCGACTGCGCGTCGACGAGGACCTTCTTGCCGGCGAACATGTCGTACCCGTCGCCGCCGTTCATCACGAAGTCGGGCAGGGCGACGGTGTAGTTCCTGTTGAGGTCGAGCGGAGCGCCGTTCACCATGACGTCGCTGACGCGCGCGTCGCCCGTCTGTTTCGGATCGACCTTCATCGTGATCCCGGACGTCTGCGGGAAGCGGCCGGCCGCGATGGGCAGGTTGCTCACGCCGTGCACGAGCGCGTCGCGCAGGACGCGTCCGCTGATTTCGATCTTGCACGCGATGTTGCCGAACGGGTGGATGCTCAGGAGCGTCCGCCGCGTCAGCGGTCCGGCGGGATAGACGCGGCTGCCGCGCGCGCCGCCGGCGTTCGAGATCCCCACGTCGGCCTTCACGTCTTCACGCAGCGCGTCGGCGATCAGGTTGCCGAGCGCGGTTTCGTGGACCAGCCGTTCGTTCGTCGCATCGAGATCGGACGTCGTCGTGCCGACGACCGTGTCGAGCTCTTTGCCGAGACGCGCCTCGTAGCTGTCCGCGACGGCCCTGGTCTTCGCGTCGTCCGCGATCGCGTCGGTGACCGGGATGAGCTCGAAGAACCGTTCGACGGTTGCCGCGGGCCCTGGACGTTTGCTGACGTCGATGCGCGCGGCGAACTTCGCGTCGGAGCCGGCTTTGCTGATGAGCGCGCGGCCTTCGGCGGCGGTGATGGGGTAGTGTTCGTGGCCGCCGACGATGACGTCGATCTGCGGCAGCTTCTGCGCGAGCGATCGATCCTCGGCGAAGGTCAGGTGCGTGAGCGCGACGATGATCTGCGCGCCCTCGCGCCGCACCGCGGGCAGGTACTTGACTGCCGCGGCCACAGGGTCGATGAACGTGAACTCGCCCTTGTGGGCGGGCGTGATCGACGAGCTCGTGATGCAGAGGCCGATGATGCCGACCTTCACGCCGCCGAGATCCTTCACGACGTACGGCACGGCCTTGCCGATGCTGCCGCCGGTCTTCGCGTCGACGACGTTCGAGATGACCCAGGTGAAGGTCGACTCCTTCATCCGCTGCCTCAGGACGTCGATGCCGAAGTCGAACTCGTGGTTGCCGAAGGTCGCGTAGTCGAGCCCGGCCGCGTTCAGCGTCGCGACCATCTGCTCGCCCTTGAACACGCTCGAGGCGACCGACGGCGACAGGAAGTCGCCGGCCAGCATCATTACCACTGGATGCCCGTTGGCCGACAGCCGTTGCTTCAGCGTCGCGACGCGCGCCAGCCCGCCGGCGCCGTTGATCGGCACCGTCGTGTAGACGTCGTTGATTTGGAGGATCGTGAACTGCGCCAGCCGCCGCGGCGAGCCGAGCTCTTCCTGCTGGGCGAAGACGCTCGCGCTCAACGCGAACGCGAGGACGAGATGTTTCAGGAATCGCACGGTGGGATCTTACCGCGACCCCGGAGCGGTCGCTCTACTCCGTGTACGACTTGAGGAGGCTCAACGCGGTGACAACGAGCACCGGGCCGAGGATGATGCCGAGCAGGCCGAAGACGGCGAGGCCGCCGAGCAGGCTGACGAAGATGACGAGGCCGTTGATGTGCACGCGGCCGCTGAAGAGCGCGGGCCGGACGATGTTGTCGGCCGTGCTGACGGCGCCGAGTCCCAGGCCGCCGAGGATCAGCGCGCGCGTCATGTGGCCGTCGACGGCGAGGACGATCGCCGCCGGCAGCCAGACCACCCACGCGCCGAACGGCAGCAGGCAGAAGAACGCCATCAGCCCGCCCCAGAACACCGGCCCTTCGATGCCGACGATGGCGAATGCGATGCCGCCGAGAATGCCCTGCAGCCCCGACACGGCGACCGACGACAGCACGCCCGCCCAGATCAGATCGCGCGTACGCGTGATGAGCATTTCGCGCTGATCGTCGGGCATCGGCAGCAGCCGCCTGATGGCGCGCATGATCTCCTGGCCGTCGCGCAGCAGGAAAAACGTCGCGAACAGCGCGAGCACGAGGTCGATGAGGAACGTCGCGACGTTCTGGAAGATCGCGCCCGAGCGGGCGACGACGAAGGCCGCGCTCTGCCGCAGCACATCGGTGCTCACGGTCGGGAGGTCGAGCTGCGAGGCGAAGGGAATCCGCGTCGCGAAGTGCGTCCACGACTGTTCGATCCCCGCGAGGCGGCCGTCGGCCATCGCGTTCTGCACGTTCGCGGCGATCTGCAGCGCTTCGCGCACGAACGCCACCGTCAGCGCGACGCCGGGGACGATGACGACGATCGTCACGCCGGCCGTCGTCAGCGCGGCGGCGCGGCCCGGCGGCATGCGGCGGGTCATGCGCGCGTAGAACGGATACGAGACGATCGCGAGCACGGCGGCCCAGCCGAGCGGCGTCAGGAACGGCGCGATGACGAGGAAGACGAGGTAGAGGAGCAGCGCGAGGCCGCCCCACGCGAGCGCGAGGTTCAGCGCGCGGCGATCCATTGCGGGAGCTGCGACAGATCCACGTTGCCGGCGCTCAGCACGATGCCCACGCGCTTGCCGGTGAGGGGCACGGTTTTCTGAAACGCGGCGGCCGCGCCGAGCGCGGCGGTCGGCTCGACGACGAGCTTCAGGCGTTCCCAGAGAAAGAACATCGCGTCGAGAATGGCGGGGTCCTCGACCGTCGTCATGTCGGCGACGAGCTGCAGCATCAGCGCGAAGGTCAGCTCGCTCATCGACGCGGTGCGTGCGCCGTCGGCGACCGTCTGCGGGTTGTGCACGGATTCGAGCTTCTTCGACCGGAACGAGCGCGTCGCGTCGTCTCCGGCGGCCGGTTCGACGCCGATCACGCGGCAGTTCGGCGCGATGGTGGCGGCGGCGAGCGCGCAGCCGGCCAGCAGCCCGCCGCCGCCGGTCGGGACGAGCATCATGTCCAGCTCGCCGGCGTCGTCGAACAGCTCGAGCG
>DATNBT010000510.1:0-12866 GCA_035571855.1 Vicinamibacterales bacterium | reverse complement strand
AACACGTGCGAGAGATGCTCCGGGTCGATGCCGCGCCCGGTATCGGCGATCACGATGTTCACGTGTTCACCGTTCATTCGCGTGCTGAGCGTGACGTCGCCGCCGGCATGGCGCGCGTTGACCAGCATGTTGACGAGCGCGATGCGGAGACGTTCGGCATCCGTCATGACCGCGCCCGCGGCCGGATCCAGATCCAGGGCGACGGCGCCGCCGGGGCCCGCCGCCTGCGAGGCCGCCGCCGAGTCGCGGCAGAGCGCGTTCAGATCGGTGGCGGCGAGGTCGAACTTGATCGGCCGCGCGAAGTCGAGGACCTCGTTGACGATCCGGTTGAGGCGCTCGACCTCCTCGTCGATGTCGTGGGCGACTTCGCGCATCGCCGTGTCGGTCAGATCCTTCTGGCGCAGCGCGTGCAGCGACCCCTTGATGATCATCAGCGGGTTGCGGACTTCGTGCGCGATGACCGTCGACAGCCGGCCGAGCGACAGCAGGCGTTCGCGCTGCGACATCTCGCGCTGGAACCGCGCGACCGATTCGGTCAGCGTGTTGAACGTCGTCGCCAGCAGCTCGGCGTCCTCGTCGCGCCAGAGCCGGCCCTCCCCGAGCGTGATCTTCCTCGTCAGGTCGCCCGTCGTCGCCATCTCGCGCATGACGCCGGTGATGCCCGCGAGCGGCCGCGTGACCGTGCTCGCGACGGCGAAGCTGAGGAGGATCGCGAGCGCGACGGCGACGATCGCCGTGACGGCGAGCGCCGTCTGGATTGCGCGCACCGACTGCAGCTGCTCCGCGCGCGATCGCAGAATCAGCGCGACGGCGCGCGTGTCGGGCGGTCCCATCGGCCGCTCGAGGACCGCGTAGTCGTTCGACGCGAGCGCGGCGTCGGTGTCCTTGGACAGCGTCGTCGCGAGGACGCGCCCGTTCATCCTGAACGCGACGTCGCTGCCCGTGATCTCCTTCAGCTGCGCGACGAGCGCGTCGTTCATCAGGAACCCGGCGCTGAGCGTGCCGAGGATCTGCGGCTGCGTCAGCCCGACGCTGATCGGCACGGTCACGACCTGGAGAATGCCGTTGGGCCGCGCGAGCAGCGACACCGTCTCGCGCCCCGCGAGCGCGTTCTTCACCGCCGGCTGTCCGGCGAGCAGGCCGGCCGCCGACGCGTCGTCGCCGGAGGTCGCCATCGCCGCGCCCCCGGCGTCGGTGACGAGCAGCAGGTTCGCGGAGTTGAGCGCGGGGCCGTACGACTGAATCAGTTTCTGCACGGTCGCGGCGTCGGTCGTGACCGCGGCCTTGAGCGTGGGGGAGTCGGCGATGAGGCGCGCCGTGATGGTGTACGTCTCGGTGCGGGTGGTCCGCAGCTGATCGATGATCGCGCCGCTGACGAGAATCTCGCGCTGGATGGACCGTTCGCCTTCGTTCGTGACGCGGCGGTTCACGACAAACAGCGCCACGCCGCACGTCAGCACGGCGAGCAGCGCGCTGGCGAGGAAGATGCGTCCGCGGAGCGAGGCCAGCAGTCTCATCGCAGCGTGAAATCTTCTTCCTCGACGCCGTTGTCCGCGACCGTCACCGGCCGCGGCTCCGATGCGACGCCTTCGTTCCAGGCGACGAGGTTGTAAGTGCCCGAGGGGACGTTGTTGATCTGGTACCGGCCGTCGGCGTCGGTCATCGCGAAGAACGGGTGGCTGAACACGAGGATGAACGCGTTCATGTGCGAGTGGATGTCGCAGAACACGCGGACGATGCCGGGCTTGTCGAACTTGACGGGCTTGGAGTGGCCGGCCGCGTAGCGTCCGAGATCGAACGACCGCGTCTTCGAGAGCGAGAACACGTTGTGGTAGATGTTGTCGCTGTTCGGGAAGTCGACGATCGTGCCGGTGGTGATGGCGAGGACGTGCGGCACGAAGCGCTCACCGCGCTGATCCATGACCGCATGCGACGTCTCGACGGTCTCGAACGCGCCGCGCGGCGCCGACTCCAGATAGACGACGGACTTGAGCCGGTCCGAGATGTCGAGCGTCGCGTTCGCGGCGCCGAGGTCCGCGACGTTGGGCCGCGGTTCGATCGGCGGCGGAATGCGGCGCAGCTCGACGTGTCCGCGAATCGTGCCCGTCCGGCGTCCCTGCGCGGTTCCGCGAACCGCGAACGGCAGCATCGCCAGCGCAAGCGCCGCGAACCGCATGAACCCTGAACGCATGAACCCTGAACGCATGAACCCTGAACGACGTGTCCCCATCAAAACCAGTACACGACCTGCACGGACGGGTACGTCGCGCTGGTGACGCGCCCGCCGCCGCGCACGTTGCGCTGCACGGAGAACTTCAGCAGCAGGTTGCGCTGCAGCGAATAGCCCGCGCCGGCTTCGACGCGCGACACGGGCGCGTCCCAGCTCTGCATGCCGGTCGATCCGGTGACGTCGCTGAAGCCGAGATGATCGATACGGCCCGCGACGTACAGTCCGGGGCGGAGTTTGTACCGTCCTTCGACGTACGACGACAGCGCGCGCAGCGGCGACGAGATGAACGGCGCGGCGATTTGCGGCAGCTTCCACTCGCTCCAGATCGTCTCTCCGCGAATCAGGTAGTAGCCGCTCGAGTATTCGACGTCGGCGCCGAGCGCCGACTGCGTGAACGCCTGATCGTGGCCGTCGCCGACCGCGCCGCGCGCCGCCGTGCTCGACACGAACGGCCCGCGCGCGCCGGAGACGCCGATGTTGAGGCCCGCCGACGGATGCACGCCGAGCCGCGCGGCGACCTGCGGCGCGGAGTTGTCGTCGGTCAGCCGGGGGTTGGACAGCGTCCCCGTCGTGACCGCGACGGTTCCGTCGAAGATGCCGCTCGCCGCGTGCAGTTGGACGCCGGTGTCCCATCTGAACGCCGTCACGAGCGGCACGCCTTCGTTCGGCGTCGTGTCGCCGATGGAAAACGCCGTGGCCCACCCGCGGCCGCGCATGCGCAGCAGATCGTCCGCGTTCCACGGCAGCGAGTCCGGACGCAGGGCCGTCAGGTACTGGTAGGCGAGCGGATAGCCGATGAGCGGGTTGTCCGACGCGTACGAGCGGCGCGCGAACGCGCCGAAGACCGGCGGCACGCGGCCGGCCTGGATGTCGAACTGATGATCGGCCCACGGACGGATCCGGATGTAGAACGCGTACGCCCCGAACGTCTCGATGTTCTCGTCGCGCAGCTCGGCGAGGAGCGACACGTGGCGGTTGATCGTGAAGGCGCCCGCCAGATCGGCGCGGAAGAGGCGCAGCGCCGAGTGCTCGTAGTCGGTGTAGTTGAAGAAGCCCGTGTCTTCAGGCGCGAGTGACGCGGAAACGTCGCCGCTGACCGTCACGCGGCCGCCGGCAAGGGCGATGGGCTCGGAAGGCGGCAGCACCTGGGCCTCGGCCGGACAGGCCGCGAGCAGCGTCAGGGCCGCCAGGGCCACGGCTGCCGCGATGTCCGCCGACCGCCGCAGCATCGATCCCATGATGATTCAACGGATTATAGTAATAAGAGCAATGGCGTATATTATTTGTGAGCCGTGTGTCGGCACGAAAGACACCGCGTGCGTGGATGTCTGTCCCGTGGACTGCATCCACCCGCGGAAGGATGAGCCGGCGTTCGTCACGGCCGAGATGCTCTATATTCATCCCGACGAGTGCATCGACTGCGGCGCGTGCGTGCCGGCGTGCCCCGTCGACGCGATCTTTTCACTGGATGAGACGCCCCGGAAGTGGGCGGGCTACATTTCAAAAAACTCGGATTACTACAGGTAACCGATGGGACTTATCGATCACAGGTTCGAAGACAACTTCATCACGACCAGCATCGATCGTGTTCTCAACTGGGCGCGCGAGTCGTCGATCTGGCCGATGGGCTTCGGCCTGGCGTGCTGCGCGATCGAGATGATGGCCGCCTCCGCCAGCCGCTACGACATCGCGCGCTTCGGCGCCGAGGTCTTCCGCGCCTCGCCGCGGCAGTCCGACCTGATGATCGTCGCCGGCACCGTCACCAAGAAGATGGCGCCCGTCCTGCGCCGCCTCTACGACCAGATGCCGGAGCCGAAGTGGGTCATCTCGATGGGCAGCTGCAGCAATGCGGGCGGCCCGTTCCCGACCTACAGCGTGCTGCAGGGCGTCGACAAGGTCGTGCCGGTCGACGTCTACGTGTCCGGCTGCCCGCCGCGTCCCGAGGCGCTGCTCTACGGCCTGATGCGCCTGCAGGACAAGATTCGCAAGGAAGGCACCGTGCTGCGCAAGGAGCGCGTCATCATGTCGGGCCACTCCGAGCCGACCGTCATCGGAGACCGGGCGTGAACACGATCATTCGATTCTTCAAGACGATCTTCCTCGTCGACCTGCTCAAGGGCCTCTGGGTCACGCTGAAGTACACGCCGCAGCCGGCCTTCACGTTCCAGTATCCGGCCGAGCGCCGCGCGACGGCGCCGCGCTTCCGCGGGGTGCTCCGTCTCCAGACCGAGCCCGGCACCGGCGCCCAGACCTGCATCGTCTGCGACCAGTGCGCGAAGGCGTGCCCCGACGATCTGATTGCGCTCGGCGGGCATCGCGAGCCGGGACAGAAGATCAAGGTCCTCGACTATTTCGACTTCAACCTGTCGCGCTGCAGCTTCTGCGGCCTGTGCTCCGAGGTGTGCCCGACCAAGCCCATCAAGGCGCTCATCATGAGCGAGGACTACGAGCTCGGCACGTACGGCCGCGACGCCCAGATCCTCCGGGTCGACCAGATGTACGACGGCGTACCCATCGAGCAGTACACCCACTGAAATAGATTTCGCTTTCCGAAAGGCCCCCGGCGAGTACATGATGCCCGCGTAGCGTCCGGCTTTAGCCGGACGTCCGGCCGCGCTCGGGCGCGGTTCTTGTATACGCGCGCGTCGGTTTCCAGCCGCTGGAGGGTGCATGCGTCCCGGGTTCCGTCAATCGGTCGTTCTCGGCGTTGCCGTTCTTCTCGTCGCTGCCGCGTCATTCGTCATCCACGCCGACGGAACTCCACCGTCCCAGGCCGCCGAAGTCCAGCTCCAGCTGGGGACGATGCTGAATGCCGAGGGCCGGTATGTCGAAGCCCTCGATGCCTTTCAGAACGCGTTGAAGACCACCGACACCTCCGTCCTGCGCGCCGCGCGCGCCGGCGTCATCGTCAACGCGCTTCGCGTCGCCGAGTTCGATCTCGCGCGGCGCGAGGCCGAGGGCCTCGTCAGAGTCTCACCGCGCGACGCGAGCGCGCTCGCGCTGTATGGCGACGCGCTGTGGGCGTCGGGCCTGTTCGAGGAAGCCGAAGCGCAGTATCAGGCAGCGCTGAAGCTGACGCCCGACCTCGCGCGCGGGCTGCACGGCCTCGCCCGGTCGCTGCTCGCACGCAACCAGCTCGACGAAGCGCTCGTCCAGGCGCAGGCGGCGCTGCGTCTCTCGCCGCGCGACCTCGAGATCCACCACACGGTCGGCGCGATCTACGAGCGCATGCACAAGTACGAGGAAGCGGCGGCGGCGTACGGCAACTACGTGAACCTGCTGCCGAACAAGGACACGAGCGAGAAGGCGGCGTGGTCGCGCGCCGAGATCCGCTTCCTCCGTTCGTTCGCGCAGCGCGTGCCGTTCCAGGCCGAGCCCGGCACCGACGATCAGGTCTACACGGTGGACTTCCGTACGGTGAACGAGAAGGTCGTCGTCACGGCGCGCATCAACGATTCCCGGCCGCAGGACTTCGTCGTCGACACGGGCGCGGAGAACACGGTCATCACGGAGATCACCGCGCGACGCCTGGGTGTCGCGCCGATCACGTACACGCTGAGCGCGGGTGTCGGTGAGACCGGCCTGCGCGGCCTGCAGCTCGCGCGGATCGACTCGCTCGAGCTCGGCACGCTGAAGCTGAAGAACGTGCCGGTCATCATCAAGAGCCCGCCGTTGCGCGATATCCCGACGAGCGAAACGGAGAGCCTCTCGCCGCTGTCGCTCGGCTACTCGATGATCATCGACTACGGCACGCACAAGCTGGTGTTCGGCAAGCACCTGCCGATTGAGCAGGGCGACATGGAGCTGCCGCTGCGCGTCTACCGGCTCGCGACCGTCCGCGGTCTCGTCGGCAAGGAACACCAGGCCAGCTTCGTCGTCGACACCGGCGGCGAGGTGATTTCGATCTCGCAGGCGACGGCGAGCCGGCTGCCGATGAAAGAGGGGATGCGGAAGATCGCGCTCAAGGTGTACGGATCGTCCGGCTGGGACAAGGACGCCTTCCTCATGCCGGGCATGGATCTGTCGTTCGACAAGATCCAGTACACGAACTTCCCTGTGGTGGTGCTGAATCTCAACGCGCCGTCCGCGCTCCTCGGCTTCCAGCTCGGCGGCATCGTCGGCCACAAGTTTCTCAGCGGCTACCGCGTCGGCATCGATCTGGAGCGGAGCGTCCTCCGCCTGAAATCGATCTCCTGACACGCGTGTGGAGGCGGGCCTTACGGCCCGCCGTCTACGTCCCTTTCACTGCCCACCACACGAGAATCGCCACGATAAGGATGAGCACGACGCGGGCGACGCTCATCAGGTGCGTGCCTGCGACGGGTCGCGTCTTTGTGGGTTTGATTCCTGTGAGCGCGGCAAAGACCGCGATGCACGCGGCGACCATCAGCCAGACAAGCCAGTTCATGCATGACGGATCCGCAAGATTGATGCCCGCGCAGTTGCAGTCCAACGATCGGCGCAGAGACCCTGGGCCGTGACCATCGCTGTTGGCGTCGAGCACCGGTAGGCTGTTCGCGGACAGGCCCTGGGCAGCGTCCCGATGCTTTCGATGCGTCCCGACGACATGAGAGAGGCAGGCCCTTTAGTCTGCCTGCGTCTATCGTCTCGACCCCGCTGTCAGATAGGTCGAGCCCATCGCGATCGCATGCAGGAGCAGCCAGCCGGACATCCCTCGATCCTGGAACACGAGAATCAGGACGAGCGCTCGCGGTACCAGAATTCCAAGGCTTGCCGGAATCCAGCCGTGCAGATGCTCGATGAGCGGAACGTTCGCGAGGAAGTAACCGATCAGAAGCGCGACGCGAGGCAGAACGAGGGATCCTAGGAGGAACCAGAGAGGAAGCTGCGGCACGGCTTGTCCTTTCTGACGGCTATGGCAGCGTCAGTGTGCGGAACCAGTACGTGAACGAGTGCCACCACTCGAAGCGATAGAAGGTCAGCACCGACAGTTGATACAGCGCGACGACGCCGAGCGCTGAGGCGAACGCGCCGAAGCGGCGGTTCTTCAACCAGTCCCACGCAATCAGCGCCGCCAGCAGGACATCCGCAAGCGCGAAGCCGAGGACCTGCACGAGCGGCACGCCGTCGAGCGCGGGCACGGACGTCACGAGCGACGGCCAGTGGACGTAGATCAGCCGGTCGGTAACGGGCGTGAACAGCGGGAAGATCGTGCAGATCATGAAACGCGCGTGCACGAGCGGCTGCCGGCGGTAGATCATCGCCAGCGCGTAGAGGACGACGAAGCAGACGACGGCGTTGAACATCAGCGCGAACTGATAGAAGCCGATGTCGGGCAGCGAGCCGCCGGACATGCGGAAGTGCACCAGCGAGAGCGTCGTCGCCGCAAGCACCGGCACCAGCACGTACGACAGCACGCCGAGCCTGCGATGCGTACGCCGCTTGCCTCCGCGCATGAAGAACGCTTCGGCGACGAGCATGACGCACCACGCGGTCAGCGCGAGGCCGTGCAGATGAAAGTGGATGTCGATCGGCGCGGACAGCCGCGAGTAGTAGCTCGGCCAGAATCCCCACAGCGCGAACGCGAAAAATGCGACCAACCACACGACAGCGCTGCGATGCAGCGCCCGGTCAGAAACGTTGGCCTTGGTGTGGGATGCTTTCGATTGCGCAGTGGCCATCAGTCGCAGCGAAGGGATCCTATCTCAGATCAGCGCATCGAAAGCGTAGCGGGTGGCCGCGAACGGGCGCCCGCCGGCGCGGAGACGCCTGAGCCGTGACCATCGCTGTTGGCGTCGAGCACCGGTGGGCTGTTCGCGGGCAGGCCCCGGGCAGCGTCCCGATGCTTTCGATGCGACAGGACAGGCAGACGGGCCTAAAGGCCCGTACTACGACTGGAAAGGCGCTGGACCCGGCGTGCTTTGGCCGCCTCGCACACGCGCCGCTCGGCGTCAGTCTCGAGAATCAGCTCCGGCACCTGCGCGTGCGAGCCGTCCCTGTTCACCGACACGAACGTCAGGAACGCGTGGCTCGTGAGCTGGCGCCTGCCGGTGAGCGTTTCCTCGGAGAACACCTCGACTTCGACTTCGAGCGACGTCGTGAACACGCACGTGAGGTGCGCCTTGAGGATGATCAAATCGCCGATCTTGATCGGATGGAGAAACTGAAGTCCGTCGACGGCCGCGGTGACGACGGCGGTCCGCGTGTGGCGCGCCGCGGTGATCGCGCCGGCGATGTCGATCAGGTGCATCACCGTCCCGCCGAGGATGAAGCCGAGCGGGTTCGCGTCGTTCGGCAGAACGACTTGAACCATCTCGGTCGCTGATTCGGAAACGCGTTTGGGATTCAGCGCCAGCACCCTACAGTGCTTCTTGCTCCGAGCGCCTCAGAGTGCTTTGCATAAAAAGCACCTCGGAGTGCTCTGTGTGAAAAGCACTCCAAGGCTTCTGTATTAGAAATCGTAGCCGATCCAGACCTGGAAACGGGGCTTGCGGAAGTCGTCGGCGCCGCTGATGCACTGGCCGCTCGCCGTCGTCGACGAGCAGGAGAAGACGATGTTCTCCCACTGCTGGTTGAAGAGCGTGCGCCACGACCAGTCGAAGTGGATGGGGAAGCCGAGGAGGAACGTCTCGAGGCCGATGCCGTAGGACGCGCGGCCGTCCTGCAGGCGGAAGCCCGAGACCTGCTGCGTCTGATAAATCAGCGCCGGCGATTGCAGTCCTGTCGCCGGGTCCGTGTTGTAGACGATCTGGCCGAGGTTGTCGGTCTTGACGCCGGTCACGACCTGGCAGTTCGTCGTGTTGGTGTTGAGGAACCGGAAGCCCTGGGTTTCGCCCGAGCAGGGGTTCGCCGACTGCTGGCTGCCGAACCACGCGCCGCCCGCGCCTGCGAAAAACACTCCTCTGACGCCGCCGACGACGCCAATCGGCGTGAGCGCCGCTTCGATAATCGGGAATCGCAGCTCGGCGTTCGCGTAGACGACGTTCTGGCCGACGAACTGCAGGTAGTCGTAGCCGCGGAGGTCGCCGTTGCCGCCGAAGTACAGGAAGCCCGGGAAGTCGCCGTCGCTCTTGAACGCGTGGATGCGGGTCGCGAAGACGCCGTTGGTGCCGAGCCGCAGGTAATGGCGCGCGTCCGCCTCGAACGTGCGGCGCGACAGCAGGCTCGCGACTTTCGGCGCGTAGTCGTACGAAATGCGCGCCGTGCTGCCGGCAAGCGGGCCGTACTCACGGAAGACCGTCGTCTCGCGCACGAGCGCGACGCTCAGCGGCACCATCGAGCCGCTCTGGGTGAGCGTCTGGCCGGTCAGCGCCTGCTGATAGGCGTTGGAGTAGGCCTCGAGCGACTGATCGTTGAACTGCTGGTTGATGTTCATGAACCCGGCCGACACCTCGACGCGGTGGAACTTGTCGAACGGGTAGATGCCGATGATCGAGCCGCCCTGGATCGTCTGCGTCGACTGGGCGAGGTCGCGGCTGATGAACGGCGCGTACGACGGGTCGTAGAACAGACCGCCGAGCTGGCCGTAGTAGAAGAGCGTCTGCGAGTAGCCCTGAATCGCGTACTGGAAGCGCTGGCCGATGTTCACGTAGGAGAGCGCGAACGTGCGGTACTGCGCGATCGAGGCCGCGGTGAAATTGAACTGCTTGTCGCCGAGGACGTCGCCGAAGGTGATCGACGTTCCGCCGAAGACGTCGCCGCTGTTGGTGACGCCGACGTTCACCGGCGGCCGCCCCTCGAGGAACATCTTCTCGAAGGTGCCCTTCTTGCGCATGTTGCTCTGCACCAGCGTGTGCTGGAGCGGCGCCTGGAAGTCGATGATCGCGCCCGGCGCGCCGAAGTCCGACACCATCGCCGTGTGCAGCGGCTCTTTCCGCTCGAGCGTGTGCAGCGTGTAGTCGCCCTTGTAGTAGCTGACGAAGGCGATCTTGCTCTGCTGGCCCTCGTTCAGCACGACGGCCGACCAGTTGCCGCCGACCGCGTCGGTGTACTGGCGCATCTCGCCGTTCTTCATGTCGAGCGTCCAGATGTTGTAGATGTTCGAGTTGCGCGCGACGTCGGGCTCGAGCGGCACGTTCGGGTCGGTCGCCGTCGACGAGAAGACGATCGTGTGGTCGTCGATGAACTGCGGCGACGTCTCGTCGACGGTGCCGAACGTGATCTGCGTCTTCTGTTTCGTGGCGAGATCGAGCTTGAAGATCTTCTCGTTGCCGCTCACGCGCGCGACGTAGAGGATGTACTTGCCGTCGGGCGAGTACGTCGGGCCGGCGTCGGCGAAGTTGTCGTTGGTCAGGTTCGTGACCGCCTCGGTCGCCAGATCGACCGAGTAGATGTCGCCGACCGCGTTGCGCAGGGCCGCGAACGCGATGGTCCTGCCGTCGGGCGAGAACGCGGGCGACTCGGGCTCGTCGACCGTCTTCATCGGAATCTTCTGCTCGATCTTCCGGGTCAGCACGTTCTGGACGATGAGCGCGCGCTCCTTGTTCGTGCGGACGAAGTAGGCGAGGCGATCGCCGCGCGGCGACCACGTCATCCACGGCATCTCGAACCGCTCGCCGTTCTGGATGATGTGGTCGAAGCCCATGTCCTTGTCGAAGCCCTTCGTCAGGTCGCGGACGATCGAGCCGTCCTTGCTCGAGACGAGGATGTTGTCGATCTCGCCGTCCTTCCGGTTGAACGTCGTCACGGCGATCAGATCCCCCGAGGGCGAGGGCGCGATCGAAATCGCCTCGACGTACGGCGTCTTCTCGCGGTTCGGCGAGAGGTCGCGGCCGTAATCGGCCGGGCGCTCCTTGTCGCGGAACGGCTTGAAGCGATCCTTCAGATAGCGCTCGAAGGCCTGGTCGAACTCGTCCTTCTTCATCTTCAGCGCTTCCTCGTACGCGTCCTCGCCGCCGCCGATCACCGACTTGCGCAGCGAGAAGATGAACTGCCGCACGCCTTCCTTGCCGAACTTCGCTTCGATGAACTCGAACACCGCGTGTCCGAGGTTGTAGGGCACGAACCGCGCGCTGCCGGCGTTGCCGTACGCCTCGGTCTCGCTCATCTTGGGGACGATGTCGGAGATGGCGGCGTCGCGGACCATCATCAGATCGAGCGGCGTCCACTGGCCGCGCTCGTACTCGGAGAGGCCTTCGTTCACCCACAGCGGCACGTTCCGGCGGATGAGGCCCTGCGGGATGATGTCGAACTCGAACTGGTGCGTGAGCTCGTGGACGATCAGCCCGTACAACTGGTCGGGCGGCGCGTCGATCGGCATCACCATGCGGTGCTGCGTCGGCTCGGCGAAGGCGCCGACGCCTTCCTGGCCCGCCGACGGATCGACGTTCTCCTGTTCGAACTCGCTGTGCGTCTTGAAGAGAATCAGCTGCACCTTCGTCGACAGATCGTGTTTGAGGTCGGCGCTGATCTGCTGGTACGCGCTCTCGGCGTAGCCGGCGACGCGTTCGATGTGCTGTTTGAGCTCGGGGTAGAAGAAGATCTCGAAATGATCGGTGGTGTAGATCTGCCAGTCGAACTTGTCGTAGTGGATGTTGTTCTTGCCGTAGTAGGGCACGAACTGAGTCTGCGCGGCGGTCTGGGCCGACCACAGGGCGAGCAGCACTCCGACGAGCCCGGCAACAACCACTGACACACGCGGACGCATAGGCAGGTCCTCTCGGGAGAAAGGCGAATCTTACCTGTGACTTGTGAGGCCCTGCAAACGCCGAGCCGGGGCTCACCTGCGCTTTTGTCCTCAGTCAAGGAATAATCGGCGGCGGCCCGGGGTTATAAACAAGTGGTGACGTCCACGTTTGAGGCCGACGCGCTCGCGTCGATCGACAGCCTGTACCGCACGGCGCTCCGCCTCACGCACCGGCCGGCCGACGCCGAGGACCTGGTGCAGGACACCTATCTGAAGGCGTTCCGCGCGGAGAAGCAGTTCAAACCGGGCACAAACCTCCGCGCGTGGCTGTTCGCCATCCTCCACAACACGGCGCGCAACCGGGCGCGCGATCGCGCCCGCGAGCACGTCGACGTCGACAGCGACGCCGTCGACCGCGCGATCGAGTCGCTCGATGTCCCGGCGGCGGGCGACACGCCCGAAACCGCGCTCCTGCGCGAGACGCTGACTCCCGAGCTCCAGGCCGCCGTCGACGCGCTCCCGCTCCAGTTCCGGGAAGCGGTCTGGTTACGCGACGTGGAAGAGTTTTCGTATGCCGAAATCGCCGGCATGCTGGACGTGCCCGTCGGCACGGTCATGTCGCGCATCTCGCGCGGCCGCCGGCTCCTGTTCGACCGCCTTCACCATCTGAGGCCCGCTCATGTCTGACTGTAAGTCCATCGATCCGCTGATCACGCCGTACGTCGACGGCGAGATCGACCACGCGGCGCGCACGCGCGTCGACGATCACGTCCGGCGCTGTCCGCCGTGCCATTCGCGCGTGACGGCCGAACGCGCCGTGCGCGAGCTGATGCACGTCAGGCGTCGCGAGATCTCGTCAGAGGCCGCGCCCGACGCGCTGCGCACGCGATGCGGCGCGCTGGCCGATCGCTCGCGCTCGGTGCTCGGGGCCCGACGCTTCAGCGGAGCGACTGAGGTCCGCGCGCGCGGCTTCAGCCGGGCGTTCAAGCCGCTCGCGATCGCCGCGGGCGTGCTGCTCGCCGTCGGCGGCGTGTCGCTCTACGAGCTGAC
>DATNBT010000509.1:0-2600 GCA_035571855.1 Vicinamibacterales bacterium | reverse complement strand
ATGTTCGGCGATCTGACGTCAGGCTACATCGTCAATCCCATGAGCAATGCGTTTGGCTGAAATGGCCATTCACGGCCAGCTCTCGCGCGTTGGGACATCGCCTCCAGCAAACGTTAGAAGTCGGCGGGTCTGGATCCCTCTAAAACGCCGAGCTTCGTGTTTGCGGGAGGCGATGTCCCAATGCGCGATCGGAGACAGGCCTGAAGGCCTGTACTACGTGCGGGCACGGACGACGAGACAGGGCTGAAGGCCTGTACTTCGACAGTCAGTGACTCATCGCGATGACGTCGTAGTAGCCGGTGATCTGGCCGCGGTTGAACGCCGTCAGCAGGTCCGCGACCGAACAGAGCCGCGTCTGGGCGCGCGGACCGTAGCCGCCGCCGAAGCCGCCGCGGTTGGACACCGACCGGATGAACGTCGTCCGGCTGTCGATCGGCAGCGTCGCGACGTTGGCGTAGTACTTCCGCCAGTTCGTGTCGCTCTGGAACAGGTACTGCTCGACGTTCGACGTGTAGATCGCCGTCACCGTCGCGTCGTGGCTCTTGAGATACCGTCCCACCGAGCGCAGCGCCTTCGGCCCGGCGAAGTCGCCGGTGATGGAGACGATCGCGTTGCGCTTCTCCATGTCGGCGACGAGCCGGTAGTTCGCTTCGGTCGCGAGGTAGCTGCGATGCTGGCCGGCCGCGTCCGTCTCGGTCATCAGCGTCGCGTAGGTGGGAAAGCGGAATCCGCCGCCGCCGAACGGAAAACCCGAGAACGAGTAGTTCAGATCCGGGCCCGCCTTGTAGAACGCGTTGTAGACGTACTCGATGCCCTTGATGTCGTCCGCCGTCAGCGCGAACCGGTGCGTCTTCGTGAGGTGGTCCGTCGCTTCCTGCAGATACCGGTGAAACAGATCCTCGCTCGGCGACGCGAGCTCGTACGCGTCCAGCAGATCCTCGACCGGCGTCCTGTCGCTCAGATCCGCCGGCCGCGGACGCGCGAACAGGCGCGACAGAAAGTCCGCGCGGTCGCGCGACAGCTCCATGAACGCCTTGTAGAGCAGCTGCAGGTTCATGTTGCCGCGGCGGATGTCCACGATGAACGCGAGGCGCGGCTTGATCGCGGCGATGTAGGTGAAGTTCTGCTCCGGCCCGACGCCGAGATACACGCCGCCGGCGGGCAGCGCCGCCTGCAGCGCCGGCACGACGTGCTGGAACGCGTTCTCGTTCGACAGCAGGTTGTCGGACCTGAAGTAGCCGTTCGGCTCGGAGAAGTCCTCGACGAGCTGCCAGTACTGCTGATCGGTCAGCCGCTCGGGCACTTCACGCGCCGCGACGCCGCGGCCGTACGTATAGAAGAGGACGCCCGCGAACATGACGACCGTCGCGAGAATGGCGGCGAGCTGACGGCGATGGTTGTTCGGAATCACTGGCCGATGAACCCCCTGGCAAAGGCAATGAAGCGGTCGACGTCGAGAATGTTGCTGACCATGCCGAGCGACACGCGCACCGCGCCCGTGCTCTTGCCGTCGATGCAGAGACGGAAGTCGTCGATCGTGAGATGCGTTTCGTGTTCGGGCTGCCGGAAGCACGACGACAGCTCGGTGCCGGTGAGGCCGAGCGCGACCTCGCCGCCGCCGGGATTGCAGAAGCAGCCGGTGCGCAGCGAGATGTTGGCCGTGTTCGCGAGCGCCTCGACCCGCCGGTGGTCGATCGCGCGGCCGTCCGCGCCGTAGAAGTTGAACGTGACGATGCCGCCGCGGCGCTCCGTATCCGGCGGACCGTAGAGACGCACGAGCGGCCTGCCGCTCGTCTGCTTCAGCGCGAGCAGCTGGTCGAGCAGCCAGCCCGTGAGACAGCGCACGCGCTCGTGGACGACGTCGATGCCGATCGACTCGAGGTGCTGCAGGCCGATCGCGATCGCGGGCATCGCGAGGAAATCGAGCGTGCCGTCCTCGAACGCCGTCGGCCCTTCCGCCAGGTAGTACTTGTCGCCCTGCACGGACGCGACGGTGATCGTCCCGCCGGAAAACCACGGCCGCCGCAGCTTCGCCAGCGCCGTCTTCCGCGCGAGGAGGCACCCGATGCCCGTCGGGTAGCCGAACAGCTTGTAGAACGACTGGACGACGAAGTCGGGCTTCCACTTCGAGAGATCGAGACGGTTCGTCGCCGTGAACGCGGCCGCATCGAGCAGCACGTCCCAGCCCTTCGCCTGCGCCTGCGCGATCCACTCGAGCGGATGCTGGACGCCGGAGAAGTTCGACTGCGCGGGATACGCGAACAGATTGCTCCCGCCCGCGTGGGCCGTCTCGAGTGCGCGCGCGAGATCCGCCTCGGCGACCCGCATCTCCGGAAGCACAACCGGCACGTACGTCGCCGTCGCGCCGCGCGCCCGCGCGAACTCGCGGATGCCGTTCACCGAGTTGTGGTTGTCGAACGTCAGCAGGAAACGATCGCCCGGACCGAACGGGTACGACTCGCCGATCAGCTTGAGCGCCAGGCTCGCGTTGCCGGCGAACACAACCTCCCACTCGTCCGGCGACGCGTTGAAAAACCGCAGCACCGCGTGGCGCGCGCGCGTCACGTACTCCGTCGCCACAGACGACGATGGGTTGGTGG
>DATNBT010000508.1:0-8014 GCA_035571855.1 Vicinamibacterales bacterium | reverse complement strand
GGACAGCCGAGGGCTGACGGCGGTGTCGTCGACGACCAGAGCGTAGTGATCCCAGCGCAGGCCGGCGTTCACGGTCCACGGTCCGGAGCTGACGGAGTCCTGGACGAACAGCGACTGCTCGCGATCATTTCGCGAATCCGCGAACGCGAACTGCCTCGGTGTGTCGCGGTCGAACGCGCGGCGATTCGTGAGGACGTAGTTGAACGCTTCGTCGACGGTCCCGCTGCTGGCGTCGCCGCCCCACTTCACGTCGTGGGCGCCAAGCCGCGCCGACGCGGTGGCTTTGAGATACACGTCGGTCAGGCCGCGCGCCTGATTCGCGGCGATCGGCGTCGAGAGCGCGTTCGAGGTCAGGCCCGCGGCGAGGTCGCGCACCATGGCGCGCACGTCGGCGACAACCGACGACGAGAGCACGCGCTGATACGCGAACTGCCCTGAGGTCTCGTGGCTGTCGCGCTGCTGCCGCTGGCCTGCCTGCTGCTGCAGCAGCTCGTTCGGCACGAGGACGTTCGCGTCCCCGTAGCGCACGGCAGCGCTGAGGCGGTCGAGGTCGGTGAGCTGCCGCTCGGCGCGCACGGTGACGTGCGACGTCGTGCCGTGATTCGTGAAGTTCTCTTCCACCGGCGGATCGAGATACCGCGCAGTGCCGGTGAGCCCGGCAGCGACGCCGAGGGTCGTGCGCTGCCATGTGTACGCGGCGGTCGCATCGCCGGTGCGGCTGCTGAAGCTGCCGATCGAGCCGACTGCGCTGCCATGAAATCCGCGACGGGCTTCTCCGCCGCTGGCGACCTCGATGATCCCTCCCAGCTTGCGTCCGTACTCCGCCGGATAGCCGCCGGTGAGAATGCTCATCGCGCGCACGTCGTCGACATCCAGCTCCGGCGCGAATGCGGGCGAGCGGTTGTCGGCGAACGGCAGGCCGTCGAGGACGTACTGCGTCTGGTATTCCGAGCCGCGCGGATGAAGGACGCCGTTCGCCTCGAGCAGCCATCCCGGCTGCGTGTTGACGAGGTCGGGCAGCGAGCGGCCCGGGAGCGCCGTGAAGCGCTGCTGCAGCGCGGTGGCGCCAAGGCGATGGACCGTGCTGGTCTGCCGCGGATCGATCAGGACCTCCGCCGGCGTCACCGTCACCTGCGCTTCGACGGGCGCGACGTTCAGCGTGACCATCTGCTCCAGCGGGAGCGCGGAGCGGAGCTCGATGGGACTCGCATGCGGCGCGAAGCCATCTCTGGTCACCCGCACGACGTACTCGCCGAACGGAAGCCGTCGCGCGACGAGCACGCCGTCGTCATCGGTCTCGAGCATTTCGTCGAACCGATTCGCCGCGCTGACCAGCTCGACCGACGCGTGCACGGGCGCGCCGGACGCATCGTGGACGACGAGCCGCAGTTCTCCGGTTGTCGCCTGGCTCGACTGCGCGGAGGCAAGCATCAACAGGAGCAGAGCGGTCACGTCAGGGCTTCGGCGGCGAGGGAATCTTCTCGCCGTACAGCTTTTCGAGATTCTGATCGATGCGCTTCAGCAGCGCGGGGTCGCCGGGATACCAGTACTGCAGGTGGCAGGTCTCGCACGCCTGGTCGAGGTTGTACGACGCTTCCCACATTTCCTGCACGTTCTTCTTCTTGACGATCTCGAGGACTTCGAGCCCGACGTTGCGCAGCGCTTCGATCTTCGCGTTCCAGAGGACGGGATCCTTCTGAAGCTTCGCGAGAATCTGCGCCGGCGACAGCTCGCTGGCCTCCGGTCCTTTGCTGTTGTTCTCGTCGCCTGCGGGCGCGAACGGACGCGGGACCTTCAGCAGATAGACGCCTTCGGCGATCGTCGTCGCGCCGGTGCGGATCCGCTGCCAGTCCTCGTCGGTCTTCGGCTCGATCTTGACGGTGCCCTTGCTCGTCGTGACTTCCTTGACGCCGTCGAAGATGTAGTCCGACGCGGGATCGAGCATGTCGCGCATCAGTTCTTTGACCGAGACGACCGGCTTCATCTCGCCCCAAAGCTGCTGGGTGACAAGCAACTGAGGCGCCGCCTGTCCCGGCGAAGCCGATGCGGCCGGCGAAGGCGGAGCCGGTTTCGATGAACAGGCGGAGAAGATGAACGCTGCGGCTGCGAGGATACGTTTCATGACGCGCCTATTATCGCGGAAGCCGGAGGCCGACGATCCACTTCACCCCCCAGTGCTCGCTGCCGCCCGTCAAACCGCGGCCGACGCCGATGTTGAGGTCCCAGCCGCCGGCCGTCCGGAGGTCGAGCGCCGGAAAAATCAGGTGGCGCTGCTCCGCGACCTTCGCGGACGGCTCGAAGATCGGCGCTTCGCCGGCCTCCGGCCCGCGCAGTCCGATCTCGATGGCCGGATTGAACGACACCTCCATGCCCCGCACGTGGCGTTCGAGGATCGGCGTGATCGCGAGCGCCTGGCGGAAGTCCGTGTCGCCGGGCTGCTTCACGAACGCGTACTCGGCGCTGAGGCTGACGTGGAACGGCACGCGCTGCCATTGCGCGAGCCGCAGCTTCGGCCTGACGTGAAAACCGGTGAACGCGGCGTGACGGTCGTCGGCGGACGGCGACGTCTCGACGAACACGGAGGATCTCGTCGGGAAAGACCTGGACTTCGAACAGATTCTGCGCGGACGCGCGGCCGGCGACGGCCAGCAGCACGAGCGCGAACACCGTAGCGCGAGGCTTCAGCCGAGCGCCCACGTCAGAAGTTGAACTTCGCCGCGAGCTGGATGAACCGCGGCGCCGCCGCCGCCTGGATTTCGCCGAACGTCGGGCTCGCGATGTTGCCGTCCACCGCGCCCGCTCCGTAGAACTGCGGGTGGTTGAACAGGTTGAACACCTCGAACCGCAGCTCGAGATCGCGCTTCTGATCGAATTTCACGTGCTTGATGACCGTGAGATCGACGTTCTCGATGCCCGGGCCGTAGAAAAAGCGCCGCGGCGCGTTGCCGAGCTGGCCGAGCGCCGGCATGCTGAAGCAGCCGGTGTTGAACGCCGGCCCGCTCTTCGGATCGCGATTCAGCTTGAGATCGCAGCCGGGCGTGTAGTTCGGCGTGTCGAGCAGGTTGTTGTTCACGCCGTTGCCGAACGTGCCGAGCAGCGACGTGTCCGTCGGGTTGTAGAGCGTCACCGGGAACCCGCTGCTCAGACGCGTGGTGCCCGACAGCGACCACCCGTCGGTGAACGGATTCTTCGCGTGGAACCACTCGTCGAGCGGCAGCTCGTAGTTGTAGCTGATGACGAAGTTGTGGCGCATGTCGAACGCGGACGGCGCTTCCGACAGCGAGACGTCGACCGGGTTGACCTGCTCGCCGAGGTTCGACGCGACGTCGACGGACTTGCTCAGCGTGTACCCCGCGAGAATGCTCGCGCGGCCCTTCGCGTAGTGCAGGTTCAGCTCGACGCCGTTGTAGCGCGAGTAGCCGATGGACGTCTGCTTCGTGACCGTGCCGTAGTCGGGGCCCAGCACGGTCCGGGTGCCGTTGATCACGGTGCCGTCCTTGCGGGTATACACGCCGTTCTCGCCGAAGGGCCCGCACGTCGCGCTGCCCGGCGCGACCTGGCTGTCCTGGCTCACGCTGAGGCAGAGCGCGGGATCACCCGGATTCGCCTGCTGAATCACCAGCATGTTGTGGCCGCGCGTGGCGACGTAGCTGGCCGTGACGACCATGTTCGCCGCGAGCTCACGCTGGATCGAGAACATGAAGTTCGACGAATACGGCGTCTTGTTGTCGGCGCCGAAGAACGGGTCCGCGTTGACCGGCAGGAACTGCGACCAGTCGATGTTGTTAATCGGCTTGCTCGGCGACGCGCCGAACTCCGGGAACTGCTGCGGAAAGCGCTGGCCGTTGTTGGTGCCGTCCGCGGCCGTGATGAACGGCTGATCGAAGAGCGGCGGCGCCGGGCTCAGGTAGTTGTAGCCGTACGGCGGGACGCCGTACATGATGCCCGCGGACAGGCCCTGGAACGCGTTGTAGAACAGGCCCCAGCTCGCGCGCAGGCTCGTCTTCTCGTTCGGCGAGTACGCGACGCCGAGGCGCGGCGAGATGTTCCCCCACTGCGTGGGCGACAGCCCGCGCGAGATCCCGGGGTCACCGGGGAACACGAGACCCGGAGGCGCGCCCGGGTACACCGTCGACTGCTGGCCCGGGACAATCGTCTGGATCTGATTGTCCTTCTCGTACCACGGCGCCATGATGTCCCACCGCACGCCGTAGTTGAACGTCACGTTCGGACGCACGCGCCAGCTGTCCTGCGCGAACACGCCGCCGTACTGATTGCGCAGGTAGAACACGCCGCCCGACGACTGGATGTAGTTGCTCGGCGCGCCGATCAGGAAGTCGGCGAAATCCGATCCGGTCTCGGTGCCGGCAAACGTGAACGTGCCGTTGAAGGTCGCGTTCGGCTCCAGCCGCACCTGCTGGAACTGGTACTGTCCGCCGACCTTGAGCGTGTGCGACCCGTACACCTTCGAGACGCTGTCGCTCAGGTGCAG
Source organism: Vicinamibacterales bacterium (assembly GCA_035571855.1). Taxonomy (GTDB): domain Bacteria; phylum Acidobacteriota; class Vicinamibacteria; order Vicinamibacterales; family CAVVIG01; genus DATNBT01. The sequence goes on along the minus strand of DATNBT010000508.1, from coordinate 3,522 downwards.
CGTGTCGCCCGTCTGGTTGACGCCGGTGATCGTCACGCCCATCGTGAACGTGTTGAACACCAGGTTCTCCACGCCCTCGAACTGCGGCGCCAGCACCACGATGCCCGGCGTCCCCGGCCCGGTGACGAAGCCCTGCGACGCGAGCGTGACGCCCGCGCCCCCGTGCGGCACGCCGACGTTGTTGTGGTTGTGCGTCAGGCTCACGTGAAAGTCGTTGACCGTGTTCTGACCGAACGTCTTTCCGCTGCCGAACGAGAACAGCTCCGCGCGCCCGATCGTCTGCGCGTCGAAGCCCGGGACGTTGGCGCCGCCCTGCTGACCCGGATACGGGTTGTCGAGCGTGTAGTTGTCGACGAAGTAGTACCCCGTCAGGAGCCCCAGACGCGTGGTGTTGCCGTCCACGCGGAACGATCCCTTGTCGTCGACGACCGTCTGCGCAAACGCGCCGGTCGACAGCGTGTTCGCGCCGATGTTCGGCGACGGCACGTACTGCAGCAGCTTCTGCGCCGGCGTCGACCACGCGCGCTGCGGGATGACCGCGTTCGGGAAGACGCACCGCGCCGACGAGGTGCATCCCGGCGTGTAGTACGGCTCGCCTGATCGCACGGAATAGCCCAGCCGCTGCGAGAGGAGGTTCGCGAAGTACGATCCGTTCACGGCGCCATCGAGCTGGTCGGCGATGTCACCGAAGTTGCCGGCGCGGTTGGCGAGCGACGGGACCGAGATGTTGCCGGTCTCGATGCCCTGCGTCGTCCGCGTCGCCTGATAGTCGCCGAAGAAGAAGATCCTGCCCTTCTTGAGCGGGCCGCCGAATGTGCCGCCGGGCTGGTTCTGATTGAAGAGCGCGCGCTCCGGCGAGAAGTAGTTGCGCGCATCGAGGCTGGTGTTCCTGAAGAACTCGAACAGGTTGCCGCGCCACATGTCGCTGCCCGACTTCGTCACGACGTTGACGATGCCGCCGTTGTAGTTGCCGTATTCCGGATCGAAGTTGTTGGTGAGGAGCCGGAACTCCTCGATCGAATCGAGGTTCGGAACGACGCCCGTGCCGCCGTTCATGCGCTCCTGGACGTCGCCGCCGTTCACATAGAAGCCGTTGGCCGTTTCGCGCTGGCCGCTGACCGAGACAATGCCGGGGTTGAGGCCGCCCGACGGCGCCACCGGACCCGTGACGCCGGCCATGATGACGCTGTTGCTCTGAATCGTCGTCGTCGGGATGACGCCCGGCTGAATCGCCAGGAGGTCGGTGTAACTGCGGCCGTTCAGCGACAGCGACGTCATGGTTGCGGCGGGGACGACTTCGCCGAGCTGCGTCGACACCGTGTCGACCTGGACGGCGTTGGCCAGAACCGTGACCGTTTCCGATTGGCCGCCCACCTCGAGCGTGGCGTTGAACTGAATCGCGCTGTCGGCGTCGACCGGCACGCCCGCCCGTTTGAGCGGCTTGAAGCCGTCGAGCGTCATCGTCACGTCGTATTTCGCGACCGGGAGCTTGGGGAACGTGTAGTTGCCCTGGCCGTCGGTGATGACCGTCGACATCGTCCCGAGCGCGGTGTTCGTCGCCGTGACCGTGACGCCGGGGACGACCGCGCCCGATGAGTCTTTCACCGTGCCGGAGATGCTGCCGCCAACCTGGGAGAGTGCCGGGGATGGGAGGCCGAAAAGGCCGCCCGCAAGAATGGAAGCTATTAATAAGGATCGCAGTGAGACGATTCGCAGCATGTGCCTGCGAACCTATCACGGCGATCCGGCGCCCAATGCTTGCGAAGGGGTCAGTTCTCTGTCAGTGACTTGTCACTGACCGTGTTTTGAAGGGCTTTCAGGCAGTCCGGACACAGGCAATCTGCATACGACGCGCGCAGATTGGCGAGTGTCTGCTGGTCGAGCTTGACGTCACGGCACCAGCAGCCGAGAAGGCCGCCGCAGCCGAAGGTCTGGCCGCATTTCGAGCAGGCCTTTTCTTTCTCGAACAGGCTCATGGCTTCTGAACATACACGAAATCCACCGTCGCGGTCTGGCCGTCCTTCACCTCGACGGCCTTCGTCAGGGTGCCGAACGCTTCATGCCAGGCGGTGACGGTATGGTGGCCGGCCGGGACGTTCGCAATCGTGAACGTCCCTCCCTTGTCCTCGCTGACCGCGAAATACGGATGCGAGACGATGCCGACCCACGCCGTCATCCACCGGTGGACGTCGCAGCCGACGCGGAGCATCTCCTCGTCCTTGAGCACGAGCTTCACGCTCATGCCGGCCTGCGGCGTGCTCTGGTTGATGGCGTTGCGCTTCGCGGAGTCCGTATGGACGTTGTGCAGCCAGTTGTCGCTGTTCTTGACGAGCAGCGTCTGCCCGACGCGGGCCCCGACGACGCGCGGCGTGTAGATGCAGGCTTTCTGATCGATTTCGACGGGCTGCGTAGGCACCGGCGTCGCGGGAAACGTGCCTTCGACCTTCACGAAGACGTTGCCGAGCGTGTTCTTGTCGCCGACGGCGTAGACCTGGTTGACGACCTGCTTGCCGCGGTTGACGGCCGCGCACATGGGATCCATGCCCATGCGGATCACGCGATTGCCGGGCTCAGGACCGGTGAAGGTGATGCGGCCTTTGATCGTCCCGCCGGCCGCTGATGCCGCGGCCGGCGCAAGAAGAATCGCGACGAGCGCTACAGCGGCGCTTTTCTTACCGACGCCTTTTTCAGAATATCCGGCGTGTTCGGCGGGTACCAGTACTTCAGGTGACATTGCTCGCATGCCTCGTCAATCGCCTCGCCGGCGTCCGACAGGCCGTCGACGTTTTTATTGTCGATCGCGGTCAGCGCTTTCATCGTCGCGTCGTGCAGCGCATGCGCGCGCTGGATGAGCGTCGCATGGTCGGCGTCGATCAGCGCCTGGATGTCTTCGGGGCCGAGCTCGACGCCCGGGTTTTCGGACTTCTCGCCCGGATGCGCGACCTTGCGGCCGTCCATGATGATCAGGTTCGTCGCCTCGAGCAGGGCAATCGCGTGGCGGCGGACTTCCTTCCACTCGTCCGGCGTCCGCGGGCGCTTCTCGTCGATGCCCTTGCGCGTGACGATCGTCGACACCGAATCCCACAGGAAATCGGCGTTGGGATCGACGATGGAGTCCATGATGTCTTTGATCGTGGCGGTCGTGCGGAAGTCGCTGGCGGCGACAGGCGCCGGCGCGGCGGCTTTGACCGGCGCGGGCGTTTCAGATTTGGCGGGAGAGCACCCCGCCGCAACCGCCAACGCTACGCCGGCGGCCGCGAGGCGGCAAAAAGACTTGGTTGTCATGAAATGCAGGATGGCGGAAAGGCAGAACGGCAGAATTTAATGCAGGATTGAATTCTGCAATCCTGCCGTTCTGCCATCCTGCAATTCAGCGTCTGGTTAGTCGAAGGTCCCGCCCCACTTCCAGCCGTCGGACGGCCGGGTGATGGTGCGCATCCGCAGCCGGTGATCTTCCGGATTGCGGCCCGGGTTCCCCGTGATGATCACGTGGTCGCCCGGCTTCAGCGTCTCGCGCGTCAC
>DATNBT010000507.1:0-5589 GCA_035571855.1 Vicinamibacterales bacterium | reverse complement strand
CTTGCAGATCGTCTCGCCGGCGCCGTAGTGCGGCAGGTCCGGCCGGTTCGGGTTCGGATCGCCGTTTACGATCACGATGTCAATCCGCTCCGGCGTGTCGGCGTGCCGCAGCGACGGGTGCGTCACCCAGTCCTTTCCCGTCGTCTTCTCGCCGTCGAACTGCACTTCTTCGTAGAGCGCGCGGCTGATCGAGTGCAGCATTCCGCATTCGATCACGCGGTGCAGGCCGAGCGGGTTGATTACCAGTCCGCAGTCGTGCGCGCAGACGAGCCGCTTCACCCACACGCGTCCGGTCTTTCGATTTACCTCGACGTCGGCAATCTCGGCGACGACCGTCTGGTTGCGGAACGAGTACGCCATCCCGCGACCGGTGAGGATCTCGCCGGTGTGGCTCCGCTTGGGCGACGGCCGCGGCTCCCACCCATACGCCTTCGCCGCCGCCTCGACGCAGGCGATCGAGCGCGCGCGCTTGAGGCCGCTGTCGTCGCCCGTGCCGGCCTTCAGCATCCGCAGGCGGAACTCGAGCGGATCCGCGCCCGCGGCCGCGGCCACCTCGTCGATGAACGACTCGGCCGCGAACGTGATCTGCGGACCGTTGGGATCGCGCAGGTTGCCCGTACGGACCGGCGTCTCGAACGGCATCGGCAGGCTGACGACGTCGCTCACCATCCGCCGGTGCGGGATCTCGTACATGTCCGACGGCGTGCCGGCGCTGCCCGGTGACGGCTTCGCTTTGCGGACGCCCATCAACTGCGCGATGAGGACCGTGTCGGCTTCGTTGTAGCCGACATGGTTGTAGTCCGCCGACCGGCCCTCGTAGTCGAGCGCGACGAGGTTGCCCTTCCCGTCGAGGCCGCCGCGCATCGTGAAGGTGAACGCCGGACCTTTGGTGTCCCAGCCGGTCTCTTCGTCGCGCATCCACTGCACGCGCACCGGCCGGCCGAGTTCCTTCGCCAGATACGCCGCCTCGAACCCCGCATCGTCCGCCGCCGTGCGGCCGTAGCCCTGCGGGCCTTCCACCCAGACGACGCGGACGTTGTCGCGCGGCATCTGCAGAAACTCGGCGACGCCGTTGCGCATGCCGTACGACTTCATGTCGTTCGAGTAGATCGTCATCTGCCCGTTCGACGGATCTGCGGTGGCGTGCGCGGGCGCGAACGCTGTGTGGCCCTGGAACGGCATGTCGTACTGCGCCTCGACGACCTTCGCGGCGCCCTTGAGCGCGGCGTCGGGATCGCCGTGGACGATCGGCCGCTGCGCCGACGTCGCCGTCGCGCCGCGCATGTACGTGAAGAGATCGTCGGATTTCGGGAAAGGCGCCGCGTCCGGCTTCTTCCACTCGCACTTCAGCCGCCGCGCGGCGGTGACGGCCTGTTCTTCGCGCTCGCAGACCACGGCGACGTAGTTGCCCTTGGTGACGACCTTGACGAATCCCGGCAGGTCGCGCACGGACGACTGGTCGATGCTGACGAGCGTGGCGCCGGCCACCGGCGGCTTCACATTGCGCGCGTGGACCATGCCGGGCAGCTTCACATCCACGGCCCACTTCTGCGTCGCCGTGACTTTCGCGGGGATGTCGTAGCGCGGCAACTCCTGGCCGACATAGTGCAGCGCCTGCACCGGCTTCACTTTCGCGACGCCGGTCGTCGCGTCGATGTTGGCGCCCGTCAACGCGACGTGGAACTTCTTCCCCCCGACGAGCGCTCCGTAGGTCACGCGCTTCGAGGGATCCGCCTTCACGGTGATCACCGCGTTGCTGACGGCGAGCGCCTCGACCGGGACGGCGAACTTCGCCGACGCCATCTCGAGGAGGACGCGCCGCGCTTCGGCGGCGACGCGGCGCATCGGCCAGCCGTCGGTCTGAATCGCGTCCGAACCGCCCGAGCCGCCCTGGTCCACCGTATCGTCGGTGCTGCCCATCACGCACGTCGTCTTGTCGTACGCGATGTCGAGCTCGTCGGACATCATCTGGCGGAACGCGGTGCCGGTGCCCTGGCCGCAGTCGGTCTTGCCGACGGAGAAGGTGGCGGTGTTGTCCTCGTGGATCGCGATCCACGAATCGAGCTGGCGGAAGTCCGGATCCGGGTACGGGCCGCCGGCCTGCGCGCGAACGACGGCCTCGAAGGGATCGGCCATCGACGCGGCGCCGACGGTGACGACCAGCATGCCGGAGCTGGCGAGGAACGCACGTCGCGAGACGGGCGCGAAGGGGCTCATGCTGCACCTCCCTTGCCGGCGGTCTCAGGTGTGGCCGCATCCGCCCTCAGCAGCACGGCCGCGCGCTTGATGGCGGCGTGCACGCGGTAGTACGTCATGCAGCGGCAGAGTGCGCCGTTCATGCCCTCGCGGATCTCCGCGTCGGTCGGATTGGGATGGCGATTGAGCAGCGCCGTGGCGGTCATGATCTGCCCGTTCTGGCAGAAGCCGCACTGCGGCACCTGCTCCTCAATCCAGGCGCGCTGCACGGGATGCAGCTGGCCGTTCTTCGCGAGGCCGTCGAGCGTCGTGATCTCGCTCTTGACGCTCGAGCAGGGCGTGACGCACGAGCGCACGGCCGCGCCGTTGATGATGACCGTGCACGCGCCGCACTGGCCGAGGCCGCACCCGAAGTGCGGCCCCTGTACGCCGACGTCGTTGCGCAGCACGTAGAGAAGCGGAACGGACTGCTCGACGTCAACCGTGTGCGCTCTGCCGTTGACGGTCAGCGTAATCCTGCTCATGGCTTCGTCCTCCTACCAGGCAACCAACGAGTCTTCGAACAGCTTGGCGAGATCGTCCTGGGTCGCCGGACGCGGCGAGAGCTTCGTCACGCGATGCTGCGGCAGCGTGCCTTCGACGAGCTTCGGGATGTCCGACGAGCTGTAGCCCACCGCCTTCAATCCGTTCGGCGTCTTCAGCTCCTGCATGAACCACGTGATGCGGTCGGCGAGCACCTTGCCCGCATCTTCCTTCTTCACACCGGAGACATTCGCGCCGAGCGCGGCGGCTGCGTGGAGATGCCGATCAGGATTCGCGGACGCGGTGAAACGGAAGACCGCCGGCGCGTTGAGAATCACCGAGAAGCCGTGCGGCACGAGCGGATGATCCTTCGAGTAGCCGTCGGCGACCCAGCTCTTCACGTTGCCTGAGACCGGATACGACATGCCGTGCGGCAGATGCACGCCGGCGTTGCCGAACCCGACGCCGGCGTACGACGCCGCGAGAATCATCTTCCCTCTCGCCTCGTCGTCTCCCGGGTCGCGCGACGCGCGGATCAGGTACTTGTTGACGATGTCGAGCGACGCGAGCGACCAGATGTCGCTGATCGGATTGCTGCCCTGATACGCAGGCCGCAGCAGCGGCTTCTCCGGCAGGGGCCGATCGGTGAACGGCATCGCCGTGAACGACTCGATCGCGTGGCTGAGAATGTCGAGGCCTGACGACGCGGCGACCGAACCCGGCATCGTCCGCGTGTTCTCCGGGTCGAGGAGGCCGAGCGTCGGCTTCAACCGGCGGTGCGCGATGCCGGTCTTCGCGTGCATCTTCTTCAAGTCGAAAATGGCGACGCCCGTCGTCTCGCTGCCGGTGCCCGCGGTGGTCGGAATCGCGATGAGCGGCTTGAGCGGTCCGGGGACCGGCAGGCCTTTGCCGATCGGCGGGTTGACGTAGTCGAGGAAGTCGTTCGGCGGGTACGTGACGTAGAGGTTCACCGCTTTGGCGGTGTCGATCGTCGAGCCGCCGCCGACAGCGACGATCGCGTCGAACGGATGCGCCTTGCCGAACGCGATCGCGTCGAGGAACGACTCGTCGGTCGGCTCGACGCGAACTCTGTCATAGACGGTGAACCTGATGCCGGCGGCGTCGAGCGAGTTGCGGACGACGTCGCCGGTCGTGAGCGTGGCTACGACGGGATCGATCACCACGAGCGCGTGCTTGACGCCGAGGTCCGCCAGATCCATTCCGACTTCACGGGTGACGCCGGCGCCGTACCGGACGCTCGACGTCGCCATTTCAAACGCGATTTCGTGGGTCATCTTTTTTCACTGGCGGCGGGGCCCCACCCCCGCCGCGAACTGACACTGACCCTTACTTCTTCAGCTCCGCATACAGCTGGCCGACGAAGCGATCGCCTGTCGCGGCGACCTGCTGCACCTTGCTGTCGTATTCGGCGGTCGGCTTGGCGGCGACGACCTGTTCCTGCGTCTTGCCTTCCTTGACCAGCGCGGCGACCTTGTCGCGGATCGCCATCACCATGTCGCGATGCGCGACGACGGCGGCGCGATCGACGACCGGACCGTGGCCCGGAACGATCTTCGTGTTCGCGTCGGCGTTGGCGATCACCGCGTCGAGGGCCGCGACGAGGCCCGGCAGCGAGCCGCCGTTGGCGCGGTCGATGTTCGGGTACTGGATGGAGCGGTAGAAGTCGCCGGTCATGATGACGTTGGCGTTCACGAACTTCACGAACGTGTCGCCGTCCGTGTGCGCGACGGGCGCCGGGATCAGGCGGATCTCCTCGCCGTTCATACGGATCGTGATCGGCGCGTCGTAGGTGATGAGCGGCAGGCCCGCGGCCGGCGTCGGCGGCGTCGGCTGTCCGTTGGCGCCGGGATTGGGATGCTCGAGGCGGTTGCGCAGGTTCTGGCGCGCGAGGATGGTCGCGCCCATCTTGCCGAAGTTCTCGTTGCCGCCCGTGTGATCGCCGTGAACGTGCGTGTTGACGAGGAAGCGGATCGGCTTGTCGGAAATCTGCTTGATCGCCGCGGCGATCTTCTCCGACAGCGGCGCGAACTGCGCGTCGACCATGAACACGCCGTCGGGACCGGAGAGCACGCCGATCGTGCCGCCCTGGCCGTCGAGCGTGTAGAAGTTCGTGCCGAGCTTCGTGGTCTTGATCTCGACCTTGCTGAAATCCTGCTGGCCCTGCGCGAAGGCCACAGGCGCCGTCAGCAGCAGCAAGGCGGCAGCCGCCGCGAACGAGCGAATGCGCTGTGTCATGGTGTCTCTCCGTTCAGTGACCAAGTGTCCAGATGACGAGATGCCCCAATTCGAGCGGCAGAAGTCTGTCACACGCGCCCTAGTCGCGCAAACCATCGGCGCGGGCCTGCGCCCGCCAGCGCCCGCCGGTGGACGCCTGCTCTGCCGGCGCGTTCGGCGACAGCACCGCGCGCACGGCTGCCGCGATGACGGCGATGTCTTCGACGCCGGGCCCGGTCTCCACGAACGGCGCTCCGTTTCGCGACGCCAGCACCTCGTCGAGATACGCGGTGTGGAACGCGCCCGTGAGGAACGCTGGCTGATCGAGCAGCCACGTGAAAAACGGCAGCGACGTCCTGATGCCGGAGACGACGTATTCCGCCAGCGCGCGGCGCATGCGCTCGACGGCCGACGGCCGATCTTCCGCCCAGGCGATGAGCTTGGAAATCATCGGGTCGTAGAAGATCGGAACGTCGTGGCCGGCCTCGACGCCCCGATCGTCGCGGATGCCGGGGCCCGACGCGGCGCGCAGGCCGGTGATGCGGCCGGGCGACGGCATGAAGTTGTTGTCGGGATCTTCGGCGTAGATCCGGCACTCGATCGCGTGGCCGCGCGGCGTCAGGAGCGCCGTGGGAT
>DATNBT010000506.1:0-2345 GCA_035571855.1 Vicinamibacterales bacterium | reverse complement strand
GTAGCTCGGCAGATCGTTGGCGATCGATTGGAAGGTCTTGCCGTAGTCGTGCGTCACGAACAGGTACGGGTGCAGATCGTCGCTGCGGTGGCCGTCGACGGACACGTACGCCGTGCCGGCATCGAAGTGCGACGCGTCGATGCGCGAAATCCAGAACGGATCGTCGCTCGTCAGCGCACCCTGCGGCAGCCCCGGCAGATTCTTGCCGACCTCGGTGAACGTCAGGCCGCCATCGCGGCTCACCTGGAGGTTCCCGTCGTCGGTTCCGGCCCAGACGACGCCCGGCATCATCGGCGATTCCGAAACGGAGATGATCGTGCTGTACTGCGACAGGCCGTCGTTCTTCGAGAGCTCGGTCATCGTGCCAGCCACGCCCATCACCGACACGTTGCACCGGTCGACCTGCTTCGTGAGGTCGGGGCTCGCCACCCAGCTCGTGCCGCGATCATACGACTTGAACAGCCGGTTGCCGCCGAGATAGACGATGTCCGGATTGTGCGGCGAGAGGATGAACGGCGTGTTCCAGTTGAAGCGGTAGGCGTCGCCCGGCTCCGAGTTGATGACGTTCTTGCGCGCGCCACCGCGTCCGCCGCCGCCGCCCCCGCGGCCGCCGCCCGGCGCGCGGCCGTCAACGCAGGTCGCCGCGCTGCCGCGCGGACCGCCTGCCAGCTGCGCCGCCGGACCGGAGGACGGACGAATGCTCATCGTCTGCCCCGAGTTCAGATCGTAGCGCGACGTGTTGCCGTCCTGCGACTCGCAGTAGATGATGTTCGGCGCGTTGACGTTGACCGCCGTGTAGAAGCCATCACCGCCGCAGATGCTGAACCAGTCCATGTTGGTGATGCCACCGCGTCCACGCTTCGAGCTCGGGCCGCCCCACGCATTGTTGTCCTGCAACCCGGTGTACACATGGTACGGATGCTCGTTGTCGGCGGTGACGATGTATGCGAGACCCGTCGCCATGGTGGCGACGAAGTCCCACGTGCGCCCCTGGTCCCAGCTGATATCGAGACCGCCGTCGTTGCCGATCATGAGGTGGTTGGAGTTCCGCGGATCGACGAAGATCGCGTGCTGGTCGACGTGTGCCGGCGAGCTGTTGCCGCCCGCTTCGTCGAGCGTGGCGAAGGTCTTGCCGCCGTCGAGCGACTTGGCGACCGGCAGACCAGCGACGTAGATCGTGTTCGAGTTCTGCGGATCGACGCGCAGCTGGCTGAAGTACATCGGCCGCGAATTGCAGTTGCTCACGAAGCTGAACGAGCGGCCTTTGTTGTCGGACCGGAAGACGCCGCCGATCTTGGGATCGGGCGCCGGGAGTGCCGGCGCATTCGCGCCTTCGGCGCGCGGGCCGCCATTGTTGCAATAGCCCGTGCTCGGATCGACGCCGCGGCCGCCGCCCCGGCCGGCCGCCGGCGTCTCGGCCGGTGCTTCGCCGCGGGCGCTCAACGGTGTGCCCGCCTCGCCCGCCTCGATCTGCGCGTAGACGATGTTCGGGTTCGACGCCGAGACGCCGATCGCGATGCGTCCGAGCTCGCCGCTGGGCAGACCGTTCGTCAGCTTGGTCCACGTGCGTCCGGCGTCATCAGATTTCCATAAAGCGCTGCCCGGGCCGCCGCCGTTGAAGCAGCAGCTCGTGCGCCGGCGCTGATAGCTCGCCGCGTAAATCACGCTGCTGTTCGACGGATCGATCGCCACGTCGGTGAACCCCGTGTTCTCGTCGATGTACTTGATCTTCGTCCAGCTCTTGCCGCCGTCCGTGGTCTTGTAGAGGCCACGATCCGCGTTCGGGCCGAACAGATGACCCGGCGACGCGACGTACACCACCTCGGGATTTTTCGGATCGATCACGATGCGCGCGATCGTCTGCGTTTCCTTGAGGCCGATGTTCGTGAACGTCTTGCCGCCGTCGGTCGACTTGTAGATCCCGTCGCCGAACGACGCCGTCTGCCGGTTGTTCGGCTCGCCGGTGCCGACGTACACGATGTCCGGATTGGTCGGATGAATCGCGATGTCGCCGATCGACGCGCTGCCATACGATTGGAACACCGGCCGGAAGCTGACGCCGTTGTCGTCGGACTTGAACACGCCGCCGACGGCGTAGCCGACGTAGATCACGTTGGGGTTGCTCGGCGCCGCTTCGATGTCATCGACGCGGCCTCCCATGCTCGCCGGCCCGATCGAGCGAAAGTGGAAGCTCGAGACGAGCGGGTCGGATGAGACGTTGAAGTCGGGCTCCGCTCGCGGCGCGCCGCGACCCTGCGCGACGAGCGGCAGCGCGGCGAGTGAAAGCGTGGCGAGAGCGACGAGTGGTGCCGATGCGCGATGCAGTCGCATGTAATCGGTCCTCT
>DATNBT010000505.1:0-2962 GCA_035571855.1 Vicinamibacterales bacterium | reverse complement strand
TCCTGCGCGACTTCCTGCGCGAAGCTCGGTCCCGACAGCACCACGATGGGATGCTGTGGCCCGACTTCCTGCGTCATGACTTCGGACACGCGCAGGTGCGTGTCGGCCTCGAGTCCCTTGGCGGCGCTGACGAGAATCGCGCGCTCGGTCATCAACGGAGCCGCGAGTCGGATGACGGCGCGCGCCCCGTGCGACGGCACCGCGCAGATCACGAGCTCGACGCCGTCGACGGTCGCCTCGATCCCGGCGCTCACCGACACCGACGAGGGGAACGTGACGTCCGGCAGGTAGACGGCATTCGCGCGGCGCGACGCCATGTCGGCGGCAAACGATCGATCGCGCGCCCACAGGCGAACGTCATGTCCGACGCGGCCGAGATGGACCGCGAGCGCAGTCCCCCAGCTTCCCGCACCGAGCACGGCGACGGTCTTGGGCATTACGCGCGGACTCCGATGCGGCGTTCCGTTCCGCCGATCAGCCGCTGCACGTTGCTGCGGTGGCGGAAGACGATCAGCGCGGCCGCGGACCACGCAGCCACCAGCGTCGCCGCCGGGGCGTGCGTCGCGTAGGCGATCGACGGCAGCGCGATCGTCGCGAGAATCGATCCGAGCGAGATGTACTTCGTCAGCCAGACGGTGACGAGGAATACGGCCAGCGCCGGCGGCACGGCGAGCGGCGTCAGCACGGAGAACACGCCGCACGCGGTCGCGACGCCTTTACCGCCTTTGAACTTCAGCCACACGGGATAGATGTGGCCGACGATCGCGGCGAGCCCCGCGATCGCGGGCGTCAGCGGCCCGCCGCCGATGACCGACGCGATCGCCACGCTCGCTGCGCCTTTCGCGATATCGAGCACGGCGACGATGACGCCGGCACGGATGCCGGACGCGCGCAGCGCGTTGGCCGCGCCGAGATTGCCGCTCCCGAGACGGCGCAGATCGATGGCGCCGCCGCGGCGCGTGAGCAGCAGCGCGAACGGCACGGAGCCGATCAGGTAGCCGGTGATAATCGCGAAAGTCATCGTTCAGCGTTCAGGGTTCAGCGTTCAAACAGAGCGTGCGCCCGCGCGATGTGAGTCGGACCTTCCGAGGATAACCGACTTTCATACAGCGTGACGCGATCGACATGCAGCGTCCCGGTCGGGCGCGGATCCGCCGCGGGCGCCGGCCGATCGGACGGCACCGACCGACGCCAGCGGCCGAGCGTCAGGTGCGGGTGGAACGATCGATCTTCCAGCTCGACGCCGAGCGCCTCCAACCTGTGCGCCACGTGCCGCTGCACCGCAATCACCTCACGCGCGCCGTCGAGCAGGCCGAGCCACAGCACGCGCGGCGCCCCGCCTGGCGGGAACGCACCGAGGCCGCCGAACGTGATGTCGAAGGATGCGGTCCCGGCCATCGGTTCCTGCATCGCCGTGATGACACGATCGCACTGCGGCGACGCCACTTCGCCGAGGAACACCAGCGTCAGATGTGCCTGCTCCGGCTTGACGAACGTGATCGGCGACTGCGCGGCGAGCCGCCACGCCATCTGCTGTTCGCGGGCGACGGCCGCCTTCATCGCCTCGTCGAGATCGATGGCGACGAACATCCGCATGGGTCACTTCGACGACAGCATCAACCGCAGCATGTTCATGGCGGCCTGCGACGACTGGAACTTCACCATGTCGCGGGCGCCGAAGAACTGAAACGTCCGCACGCGTTCCTCACCGAGCGCGGACACCGCGATGGCGACGGTGCCGACCGGCTTCTCGGGCGTGCCGCCGCCGGGACCGGCAATGCCGGTGATGCCGACGCCGACGTCCGTCGACGCGCGCTCGCGGATGCCGCTCGCCATGGCTTTCGCCACAGGTTCGCTCACGGCGCCGTACTCCTCTATTAATGTCGCCGGCACGCCCAGCCACTGGGTCTTGGACGCGTTGCTGTAGCAGACAACGCCCTGCTGCATGTACTCGGAACTGCCGGGCACATCGGTCAGCCGCGACGCCAGCAGGCCGCCGCTGCAGGACTCGGCGGTCGCAATCGTGAGCTTCCGCGACTTCAGCAGGTCCGCGATGATGGCTTCGAGGCCGAGCCCGTTGACGCTGTAGATGGCGTCGCCGAGCGCCGCCTGAAGTTCACCGACGGCGGCATCGAGCACCGGCTCCGCCTGGACGCGATCGCGAGCCGTCGCCGTCAGATGCAGTTCGATCTGTCCCAGCACCGCAAGAATCGTCGTGCTGATCGGCACCGCCTGCGACTGCCAGCGGCCGTAGATCGGCTGGACGGTGGCGTCGACGTCCGACTCGGTGCGTCCGGTGATCTTAATCACGCGGCGGAACAGGCCCGCGCCGGCGTGACGCGGCGCCAGACGGTCGCGCAGGACGATCTCGAACATCGGCTTCATCTCGCGAGGCGGTCCCGGCAGCAGCACCATCGCGGTTCGGCCGTGCTCGATCCACAGTCCGGGCGCCGTTCCGTTGGGGTTGTCGAGCAGCGTCGCGCCCGCGGGCACCATGCCCTGCCGGCGATTGATCTCCGGCATCGTGATGCCGCGCCGGTTGAACCGCTCGCGGATCTTCGCCACGACCGCGTCGTTCTCCGACATCGACACGTCGAGCACGCGTGCGACGGCGTCACGCGTGATGTCGTCTTCGGTCGGGCCGAGGCCGCCGGTCAGCACGATGACGTCCGCCCAGTCGAGCGCGCCTTTCAACAGCGACGTCAGCTCGTTGACGTCGTCGCCGACGACGGCTTTCATGCGGACGTCGATGCCGATCGTGTTCAGTTGTTCGGTGACGAAGAGCGAGTTGGTGTCGACCCGGAATGGCGTGAGCATCTCACTGCCCACGGCGATGATGCATCCGAACATTTGATCATCTTGTCATCTGGTCACTTGATCGGCCAAATCAAATGCCGAAACGACCGGATGCCCAGATGGCCAAATGAAGAGCCAGATTGGCGTAAATTCCTGCCGCCAGATC
>DATNBT010000504.1:0-6328 GCA_035571855.1 Vicinamibacterales bacterium | reverse complement strand
TGCTGATCGTCGACGGCATGTCCGCAGCCGGGTCCGACGCGCTGATGGCGGTCCTCTCAGGGATGCCCGGCGGCAGGAACGTCCATACCTTATTTAATACGCACTGGCATCCGGAACAGACGGGCAGCAACGAGCGGCTCGGCAAAGCCGGCGCGACGATCATCGCGCACGAGAACACGCGGCTCTGGACGACGACCGACGTCACGTGGCCGTGGAACGGGAAGAAGTTCGCGAAGCTTCCGAAGGCCGCGCAGCCGAACAAGACCTTCTACAAGACGGGCGAGCTGAGCGGCGGCGTGCGCTACGGCTACATCCCCGACTGCGCGCACACCGACGGCGACGCGTACGTGCACTTCACGAAGCAGAACGTGCTCGCGGCCGGCGACGCCGTCTGCAACGCGGGCTGGCCTGTCGTCGACTACGAGACCGGCGGGTGGATCGGCGGCATGGTCGGCGGGCTGCAGCGGCTGCTCGCGATCGCCGACGACAACACGCGAATCGTTCCCGCGCGCGGGCCGGTCATGACGAAGCCGGAGCTCGGCGCGCAGTTGAAGATGTACGCGACGATCAACGAGCGGCTCGTGAGCCTGCTCAATCACGGCAAGAGCCCGGGCGAAGCGGTGGACGCGAAGCCGACGAAGGAATTCGACGGGAAGATGGGCAACCCCGACGAGTTCGTGCGCCGCGCGTTCGAAAGCCAGTGGGGATATCTGTCACCGGACGCATAGAGATGCTGAAGAAGACGTTCGTCACCGGCGCGTTTCTGTTTGCTCTCGGCAGCGTGGCATTCAACGCGCAGACAAGTAGTGTCGCGCAGACAGGTAGCGTCCGCCTTCAGGCGGACCGGGATCCCGCGCTGGCGACCGTCAAACAGTACTGCGCGACGTGCCACAACGAGCGGATGAAGGCGGGCGGCGTGAGCTTCGACGGCCTCACCGCCGATGGCGTCGCGCAGCATGCCGACGTCTTCGAGAAGGCGATTCGCACGCTGCGCGGACGCGTGATGCCGCCGCCGAACGCGAAGCAGCCGCAGCAGGCACAGGTGGACGCGCTCGTCGCGTTTCTCGAGAACACGCTCGATCACGCCGCGCTGGCCGCCGGCACCTCGCATCTTTCCGACCAGGTGGTGCTGCACCGGCTGAACCGCAAGGAATACACGAACGCGGTGCGCGATCTGCTCGCCGTCGACTTCAACGCCGCGGAAGTCCTGCCGGCCGACGACGTCGCCGACGGCTACGACAACATCGCGAGCGCGCTGCAGGTGTCGCCGTCCTTCATCGAGCAGTACGTCATCGCGGCGCGCAACGTCGTCTCGAAGGCGATGGGCAAGGCCGACGCGCGGCCAGGCGGCTGGACGTTCAAGGCCGGCGGCGGCAATCAGCTCACCCATGTCCCCGGGCTTCCGCTCGGCACGCGCGGCGGCATCCTCGCGCACGTCGATCTTCCCGCCGACGGCGAATACGCCGTCTCGATCGCCGACATCGTGACGAACATCTGGGGCAGCGGCATGGAGTTCGCCAACCCGCTCGTCGTGACGCTCGACGACAAGGCCGTGTACGAGACGTCGATCGGCGGCGAAGAGGACATGAAGCTGTACGACCAGGTGCAGAGCGGCGCGCTCGATCGCGTCAACGCGCGCCTGAAGAACATCCGCTTCCAGGCGACGGCCGGCCCGCACCGGATCGGCGTCACGTTCCGGCGGCGCACGTTCGCCGAGTCCGACGATCAGCTGCAGCAGTTCACGCCGGGCGGCGGACAGGATCGGATGTACCGCATCAACTCGTTCCAGGTGCAGGGGCCGTTCAACGCGAAAGGCCTGAGCCTGACGCCGAGCCGCGAGAAGATCTTCGTCTGCAGAGAGCAGACGGAGGCGTGCGCGAAGACGATCGTCGCGACGATCGCGCGCCGCGCGTATCGCCGTCCGGTGACCGCGCAGGACGTCACCGAGCTGATGGCGTACTACAACGACGGCGCGAAAGAGTCGTTCGAAACCGGCATCCGCGGCGCGCTCACGGGCATGCTCGCGAGCCCGTTCTTCCTCTATCGCAGCGAGCACGTCCCGGCGAATCTCCGTGCCGGCGCGACGTACACCATCAGCGACATCGAGCTCGCGTCGCAGCTGTCGTTCTTCATGTGGAACTCGATTCCGGACGACGAGCTGCTGCAGGCGGCGAGTGAAGGACGGCTGAGCCAGCCGGCCGTGCTCGATCGCGAAGTGAAGCGGATGCTCGCCGACGAGCGCTCGATCACGCTCGCGAACAACTTCGTGCCCGAGTGGCTGGACATGAAGCGGCTCGACGAGATCGTGCCCGATCAGGCCGTGTTCCCGTACGCGTCGGGCCGTTCGGATCCGCGCGACGACTTCAAGACCGAGCTCGCGCTGTTCACCGACAGCATCTTCCGCGAGGATCGCAGCGTGGTCGATCTGCTGCGCGCGAAGCACACGTATCTGAACGAGCGCGTCGCGCTGCACTACGGCATCACCGACGTGAAGGGCGATCGCTTCCGCCGCGTCGAGCTCCAGCAGTCGGCGCGCTGGGGCCTGCTCGGCAAGGGCGCGGTGCTGATGGCCGCGGCGTATCCGAACCGGACCTCGCCGGTGCTGCGCGGCAAGTTCATCCTCGAGCACATCGAGGGCGTGCCGCCGGCAAATCCGCCGCCGAACGTGCCGACGCTCGACGAGAAGAACATCGGCACGACGGCCGCGCTGACGATGCGCGAGATGATGGCGCGGCACCGGTCGAACCCGACGTGCGCCTCGTGCCACGCGGTGATGGATCCGCTCGGCCTCGCGCTCGAGAACTTCGACGCGACCGGCCGCTGGCGCGACCGCGACCGTTTCGCCGGCGCCGCCATCGACTCGTCGGGCACGCTGCCGGACGGCACGCCGGTCAACAGCCCCGACGATCTGCGCAACGCGCTTCTACGCCGTCCGGAGTACTTCGTGATGACGTTCGCGGAAGGACTGATGACGTACGCGACGGGCCGCAGGCTCGAAGCGTGGGACATCCCGACGGTCCGCCGCATCGTCCGCGCGTCGGCCGCGAGCGACTACAGGTTTTCGGCGATCGTGCAGGCCATCGTGAAGAGCGATCAGTTTACAAAGCGCCGCGTGCCGCAGGCGGCGGCGACGGTGGGACACTAAAGAGCGGACCTGAAGGGACTCAAGAGCAGGCCTGAAGGCCTGCTGCTACGGCTGGGATGGCGGAGAACGACAGCTGGGATCGTGGAGAAAAAATATGACGCTGTTTAAGTCACACATCTCGCGGCGGACGATGCTCAAGGGCGTGGGCGCGACGATTGCGCTGCCGCTGCTGGACGCGATGAGTCCCGCGGCGACCGCGTGGGCGGCCACCGTGGCGGGCACGACGCCGAAGCGGTTCGCGTTCGTCGGCTTCCCGCACGGCGCGATCATGGACCGCTGGTCGCCGAAGCAGACGGGCGTCAACTACGAGATGTCGGACATCCTCAAGCCCCTCGAGGCGTACCGGCAGCACATGACGATCGTCTCGGGCCTGCGCAACAAGCCGGGCGAGACGCCGGAGCCGCACGCGTACATCGAGTCGACGTGGCTCAACTGCGTGAAGCCGTGGGAGCACGGGGTGTCGAGCCCGGACGCCGGCGTCACCGCCGATCAACTGGCGGCGCGCCACATCGGCCAGGACACGCGGCTGCCGTCGCTCGAGCTGACGACGTCGCAGGTGGGCGCGCGGCTGGCGTGGCGCACGCCGACGCAGCCGCTGCCGCAGGAAGGCAATCCGCGCGCGGTGTTCCAGAAGCTGTTCGGGCAGGGCGACACCGACAAGGAGCGCGCCGCGATTCTCCACGAGACCGACAGCATCCTCGATCGCGTGCAGGAGCAGGCGAAGCGGCTGAACGCGAGCCTCGGCGTCCGCGACCGCGTGATCGTCAGCGACTATCTCGACTCCGTGCGGGAGATCGAGCGGCGCGTGCAGATGGCCGAGAAGGCCGACATGTCGAACCTCGAGATTCCCGACGCGCCGGTCGGCACGCCGACCGACATCACCGAGCACTTCAAGCTGATGTTCGACCTGATGGCGCTCGCGTTCCAGGCCGACATCACGCGCGTCATCACGTTCTCGATGGATCACGAAGCCAGCATGCGGACGTACACGAACCTCGGCATCGCCGAGGGCTTCCATCCGCTGTCGCATCACGGCAACAACCCGGCGAAGATGGACAAGCTGGTGCAGATTCAGGCGTACCACACGCTGGTGTTCGCGAAGTTCGTCGAGCGCCTCGCGAAGGCGAAGGAATCGGACGGCACGGTGCTCGATCACTCGACGATTCTCTTCGGCAGCAACATGAGCAACAGCGACAGGCACAACAACGATCCGCTGCCGGCGGCGATCCTCGGGCACGCGCACGGGAAGATCAAGGGCGGCCAGCACGTGAAGTACCCGCAGGACTCGCGGTTCGCCGACCTGCTCGTCACGCTGTTCGATCGGAACAACATCCCGGTCGAAAAGCTGGGCGACAGCGGCGGAATCCTGTCAGAGGTCTGAGGTCGGAGGTCAGGATGAAGACGTTCGCACTCGTTCTCGTGCTCGGTGCCGCGTCGGTTGCGTACGCGGCGGTGCCGACCCTTCTCGACGCGGTGGAGCAGGGCGATCGCGCCGCGGCGCTTCGCCTGATTCAGAAGGGCGCCAACCCGAACCTCGCCGGTGCCGACGGGACGACGCCCGTGATGTGGGCGGCGACCAATGACGACGTGGAGCTCGTGCGGGCGCTGGTGAAGGCGGGCGCGAACGTCAACGCGAAAAACCATTTCGGCACGACTGCGTTGACCGAAGCGTCGATCATCGGCTCGGCTCCGGTCATCAACGTGCTCGTCAAGGCGGGCGCCGATCCGAACACGAGAAATCCCGAAGGCGAGACGCCGCTCATGGCGGCCGCGCGCAGCGGAAAGCTCGACGCGGCGAAAGTGCTGATCGAGGCGGGCGCCGACGTCAACGCGAAGGAAACCTTCGGCGAGCAGACGGCGCTGATGTGGGCCGCCGCCGAGAGCCAGGCGGAGATGGTGAAGCTGCTGGTGTCGAAAGGCGCCGACGTCAACGCCCGCGGCATCGTCCGCAACTGGGAGCGCAAGGTCATCACCGAGCCGCGGCCGAAAGATCTCAACCAGGGCGGGTTCACGCCGATGATCTACGCCGCGCGTGAAGGCTGCACCGAGTGCGCGAAGTACCTCGTCGCGGGCGGCGCCGATCTCAACATCCAGGATCCGCACGGCGACACGCCGCTGCTGATGTCGATGATGAACATGCACTTCGCGTTCGCGAAGTACATGGTCGAAGCGGGCGCCAACCTCGACAAGTGGGACTTCTACGGCCGCTCGCCGGTCTACATGGCCGCCGACGTGAGCACGCTGCCGACGAAAGGCAACGGCGCGATGGCGGTCCTGCCGAGCGAAGACAACGTCACGGCGCTCGACGTCGCCACGCTGATGCTCGACAAGGGCGCGAACCCGAACATCCAGCTGAAGCGCCGTCCGCCGTACCGCGACGTGCCGCAGGACCGCAGCGGCGACGTCATCCTCGCGCAGGGCGCGACTCCGCTCCTGCGCGCCGCCCGCGCCGGCGACGCGCCGTTCGTCGAGCTGCTGATCAAGCACGGCGCGCTCGTCGATCTGCCGAGCAAGGAAGGCGTGACGCCGCTGATGGCGGCGGCGGGCGTCGAGTTCGGCACGCGCGTCACGCGCGGCCGCAACCGTACCGACGCCGGCATCCTCACGACGATGAAGCTGCTGGTGGATGCGGGCGCGAACGTCAACGCGCGGATGGTGAACGAAGCGAAGCGCGAGGTGTTCGACGCCAGCGCGGCGCAGGCCAACGTCTACGCGGCCGGCCTGCGCGGCCGTCCGAGCCAGATTCCCACGCCCGATGCGGTTCCGGATCAGACGGCGATCATGGGCGCCGCCGAGCGCGGCTACACGCCGTTCGTGAAATTCCTCCTCGACCACGGCGCGGATCTGTCGCTGAAGGACGCGAGCGGCCGCACGACGCTGGATCTCGCGAAGGGCGTCGGCGTCCGCGGCGTGAAGTCCGCCGTCGCCGATCCGCATCCCGAAACCGTCGCCGCCATCGAGGCGGCGATGAACGCGAAGCCTGCGGTGACGGGCGGCACGAAATAGCCAGCCCCGGGTGCGCCGCTATTTCATCTCCCTGCTGATTGCCACGGCCGGCTGCGGCAGCGGATCCTCGGCGACGCAGCCATCGGGCTCCCAGCCGGCGGCGCCCGGCACCTCCACGCGGTGCAGCCTGACTATTTCTGAATAGTCCCCGTCAACCCTTCCCGCGAGCAGTTGAAC
>DATNBT010000503.1:0-17993 GCA_035571855.1 Vicinamibacterales bacterium | reverse complement strand
CCAAGGAGGCTGACCGGGTGTCAGCGCGAAGATCCCGCGGATTTTCCGGGAAATCCGGCCGCGTGGCGGGTCACCAGAATAAGGACACCGCAAGCATTGGCACAAAAGAGTACGGCAATTGAGGCCTCACTACATTAGTGTCTCGCATTGCGATCAAAGCGCCCGAAACGGTCGAAGGGCCAGCCCGCCTATTCAGCACAAATATGTCTCATCGCAGTGCGTTACCGACAATATGGTCCTGACTTGTGACCGCCGCCCGCACCGCGCATCTGACGACACGCACAATATTCAAGCTTTTCATCCCGCGGACGGATTCCGTCGGGCGCTCGTCTGGCTTCCGTTTTGCTTTTGTCGAGTTCCGAACGCATTCAGTCTGTTTCTTTCTCCAAGGCGGTCAAATGAAAACGATGAAGAGCGGTACGACTTTCCTTCTGCGGCTTGGCGCGTTGCTTCTGTGTCTGGCCGCTCCGCAACTGGCGGCGGCACAGGATCCTCCCAAGCCGGCGGATCAGGCCCCCGCTCCGGATCCCGACAAGGTGACGCTGAACTTCTTCCGCGGCACTGAAGTCGGCGGTCTCGTCGACGGGTATTACCTCTGGAACTCGAACAAAACGTCGCCGATGTTCCACGCCTTCGACGCCACGCACAACGACTTCGACCTGAGCATGGCCGAAGTGTGGCTCGCCAAGTCGCCGGCGATGGACTCGCCGATCGGCTACAAGGTCCGCCTCAACTTCGGCCACGCCACGAGCGTGTTCACGCCGGCGTCCGACGGCGACTACAAGTACGTCGAAGAGGCGTTCGGCAGCTATCTCGCGCCGGTCGGCAAGGGCCTGCAGATCGACTTCGGCAAGTTCGTCACGAGCGC
The DNA here is from genome assembly GCA_035571855.1 of Vicinamibacterales bacterium. Taxonomy (GTDB): domain Bacteria; phylum Acidobacteriota; class Vicinamibacteria; order Vicinamibacterales; family CAVVIG01; genus DATNBT01. Next base: position 17,125 of record DATNBT010000503.1, on the reverse strand, counting down.
GGGCGCCGAGGTCATCGAAGCCAAGGACGACTGGAACTACTCGCGGTCCCTGCTCTTCCAGAACGCGATCCCGTATTTCCACACCGGTATCCGCTTCACGTACTCGCCCAGCGACAAAGTCACGCTGATGGGCGGCGTCGTCAACGGCTGGAACAACACCATCGATCAGAACACCGGCAAGACGGTGATGGCGTCCATCACGCTCAAGCCCACCGGCGCGCTGTCGATCATCGAGAACTACATCGGCGGGCCCGAACAGGCGGCCGACAACGCCGACTGGCGCAACCTGTCCGACACGGTGGTCAGCTACACCGTGAACCCGATGGTGAGCCTGATGGCCAACTACGACTACGGCCGCGACACCGTGGCGAACATCTCGCAGACGTGGCAGGGCATCGCCGGCTACGCGAAGATCCAGGCGACGAAGATGGTGGCCGTCATTCCGCGCGTCGAGTGGTATCAGGACAAGAACGGCTTCATGACGGGGACGGCGCAGAACCTGAAGGACGCGACGCTGACGCTCGAAATCAAACCCGCCGACAACTTCATGTGGCGGATCGAGTACCGCGGCGATTTCTCGAACAAGACGCCGTTCGTCAACAGCGTCGGAACGGCCCAGAGCAGTCAGAACATGCTGATTCTCGGGTTCCTCTACTCCTTCAGTTCGAAGTCGTAGACATCTCGCATCGGGAGCGCTGCCACCCGGGGTAAGTTATGTGGAGCGCTCCCATGTCCAATCCTTCGGCCACATCCGCGGCGGGACTTCCCGGGCAGCTCGAGGAGGCCCGCCGCGAACTTCGCGACGAAATCCTGCGCGGCCACGGCGGCCGCGCCGCGCTCGCCCTCTTCTCGGATCGTCTCGACAGCATCCTCAGGCACATCGTCGCGGCCGCCCCTCCCGCCGGGCAGCCGCTCGCGGTCGTCGCCATCGGCGGCTACGGACGGCGGCAGCTGTCGCTGCACTCGGACATCGATCTGCTCGTGCTGTTTGGCGGCAAGCTCGGTGCGGAGGAAGAGCAGTCGCTGCGCGCCATTCTTCATCCGCTCTGGGACCTCGGCCTCGTCGTCGGCCACCAGGTGCGGGAGATCGAGGAGTTCGGCCGGCTCGAAGTCGACAACCCGGAGTTTCTGATGGCGCTCGTCGACGCCAGATTCATCGCCGGCGATCGCGCGCTGTTCGGACGCTTCGAAGCCGCCTTCCACCACGCCGGCACGCACGCGCACGTCGTCGGCGCGCTGAACGCGCTCGTCGACGAACGGTATGCGATGTACAACTCGACGCTGTATCAGCTCGAGCCAGACGTCAAGGAATCACCGGGAGCGCTGCGCGATCTGACCGCAACCAGATGGATCGCGGCGCTGACGGATCCGGCGCTCCTCCGCCGCGGCGTCGAGGACCCGCTGAAGATCGAAGAGGCGGAAGACTTCCTCCTGCGCGTGCGGTCGATTCTGCATCTCGAGAGCAAGCGCAATCACAATCAGCTGACGCACCCGCTGCAGGAGCGCGCGGCGGACGTGCTCGGATATCCCGGCGCGTTTCCTCAACAGCGCGTCGAGCGGCTGATGAGCGATTACTTCCGTCACGCCCGCATCGTGACGCGTTCGCTGGCGTGGATGCGCAAGGTGGCGCCGAAGCCCGCGGGGGTGAATCTCGGAAAGACGGGCGACGGCATCCGGTTCATCGACGATCGCCAGGCCGCCGTGCAGCCCGCGACGTGGGTGGCCGCATTCCAGGCGGCGATCGACGAAGGCTGTCCGGTCGCCGACTCCGCGCTGGCAGTCATCCGGCAGCACGCCGAACGTTTCCGGGTCGAAGATTTCTTTCCGACGCCGGCGCATCGGGACGCGCTGCTGCGGTTCCTCAAACCGGTGCCCGGGCTGTACGCGCGTCTGTCCGAGATGCACGACTGCGGCCTGCTGGGCCGCCTCGTGCCCCCGTTCCAGGCGATCACGTATCGCGTGGTCCGCGACTTCTTCCACAAATACACCGTCGACGAGCACACGCTGCTCACGATCCGAAATCTCGTCCGGCTCGGGAAGTCCGAAGCGCAGGAACGTCTGCGGTTCGCGTCCCTGCTGCAGGACCTCGCGTCACCGGAGCTGCTGGTCCTCTCTTTGCTCCTGCACGACGTCGGCAAGTGGCGGGACGACGACCATCACGTCGAGAGCGTGCGCATGGCCCGGGACTGGTTCGATCGGATCGCGCTGCCTCAGGACGCGCGCGACGACGTCGAGTTCCTGATCGCGAACCACCTCGCGATGTCTCAAGTCGCATTCCGCCGCGACACCGAAGACCCGGACATCGTGCGCAGGTTCGCGGAGCTTGTCGGCGTCGAAGAGCGGCTGAAGATGCTCTGCCTGATGACGATTGCCGACGTCGAGGCCGTCAGCATGGAGACGCTCACGCCGTGGCGCGCGGAGCTGCTCTGGCGGCTGTACGTCGACACGTACAACCAGCTGACGCTCGGGTACGCCGACGAAGTCATCGAACCGGACCAGCCGGGCAACGCCGACGTCCTCGCGCACCGGCCTGCGGAGCTCAGCGAAGCCGACATCATTCACTTCCTCGAGGGACTGCCGCGGCGCTACCTGCGGCTGTTCAACAACGACGCGATTTACCGGCACGTGCGGCTGGCGCGCGACATCAAGCACGACGAAGTGCACCTCTGGATGGGCAAGGTCGGCAACGCGTGGGAGCTCACCGTCGTGACGCTCGACAAGCCGTTCCTCTTCTCGAACATCTCGGGCGTGCTGTCGTCGTTCGGCATGGACATCCTGCGCGGCAACGCGATGACCAGCCGCCACGGCCTGGTGCTCGACGTCTTCCAGTTCGCGGACTCGGAGCGGTTCCTCGAGCTGAACGCGAGCGCAAAAGAGCAGATGTTCGGCGTCTTAAACGACGTCGTCTCCGGCCGGAGCAGCGTGACCGAGCGGCTGCGGGGACGCGCGCACAGCCTGTTCAACCGCCGCCCGAGGCGGATCACGCCGGTCGTGCACGTCGACAATACCGCTTCCAAGCGTTACACGATCATCGATATCATTGCGGACGACGAGCTGGGTCTGCTCTATCGCATCAGCCGCGTGATGTCGCAGAATGGCTGCGACGTCGACCTGGTGCTGATTGCAACCGAAGGTCACCGCGCCATCGACGTGTTCCACATCACGAAGGCGGGCCGGAAGCTGACGGACACGGAGCAGAGTGAGCTGTCGGCCAATTTGCAGCGCGTGCTGGAGGACGGCTTATGAAGCTGATTAAGGCTATTGTGCGCCCGAACAAAGTCGACGAGGTGAAGGACGCTCTCACCCGCATCGGCATCTCGGGCATGACGGTGACCGAAGTGCGTGGCCACGGCAAGCAGAAGGGACACACGGCGATCTACCGCGGCAAGGAATACAACGTCAGCCTGCTGCCGAAGATGCAGATCGAAGTCGTGCTGGCCGACTCCGCGGTCGACGACGCGATCAAGGCGATCGTGGAATCGGCGCGCACCGGCGAGATCGGCGACGGCCGCGTCTTCGTTCTGCCGGTCGGGCAGACCTACAAGATCAGGACCGGCGAAAAGGACACCGTCTAGTCCATCCGTCAGAACTTCAGGTTCAGTTCGACAAAGCCGAGACGTACGGCGTTGTTGCCGGCGTAAATCGCCTGCGTGACACGGCCGCCGCCCGCATAGCCGAAATACCCGCCGACGCCGACATGCGGCGTCACGGTGACGTCCGCGCTGATGTCGTACAGCCTTCCCAGCGTCGACTGTCCGTTCGACGGCCGTCCCGTGTAACCGAAAGTCGTCGCCTGAAACGCACCGCCGCCGGAGTACCAGAGGTCGGCGGCGTCGGCGAGGTGCAGCACGTGGACGTCCGAGCGGAGCGTGACGCGTTTCGGCCGGAGCACGAGCTCAGCAAACGCGTCCTTGCTGTTCATCATGTTGAAGAACGGCGTGCGCGCGTAGATGCGGGGCGTCGGCAGCACCTGAAAGAACGTGCGGTGCGTGGTGTCGTTCGGGTTGTCGTCGCCGGATCCGAAGTCGTAGCCGGCGCGAATCCACGGCTTGACCGTCGGCAGCGCCGCCGGCTGCCAGCCGGCTTCCGCGGCATAGGCGCCGGCGCGATGCGACTGCGTTCCCCAGGAGCCGTTCTGCAGCGCGCCCCAGAAGAGCAGATCGACAGGACCGGCCGCTGTCGGCACGATCTGCAACACGTGGCCGCCGTAGGTGCCGACGTCGATGGAGTCACTGTCGGCGTTTTTCAGCGCTGCGGGACGGTTGTCGGTCTTGACCACTCCAGTGCGATAGTCGCGATAGCTGAGCACGAAGACGCGCCAGTCCGTCGCGGCGGACTTGCCGCGTTCGCCGGTGACGGCGCCATATAGAACATTGATGTCCAGTTCCTTCCACCCGTCGACCTGAAAGACGCCTTCGGTCGGCCGCGCGGCGACGGCGGTGATGTTCAGCCTCGATGTGTCGAAGACGTACTGCGCTCCGTCGAGACTCCGCTGCACATCGGTGAATCCGAAGTTCGCGAGCAGGCGTTGCGCGATCCGATCGCGCTTGAGCACCGCCAGCGTGGTGTCTTTCGGCGTCACCTCCGCGCCGTCGCTGAACTCCATCCGCCCGAGCTTCAAGGACTGTCCGGCCACTCCGCCGATCCCTTTCAGACGCAACGCCGCCTGTTTCAGGAAGATGCTCGACGTGTTTGTCGATCCGCCGTTTGCAGCGGCATAGCTGGCGCCGAGTCCCAGCTGGCCGAGCGGCGCCGGCATCACCGCATCCGCCGGGAGGCCAAGCAGCACCGGAACGGCGAACTCCACCTGCCATTCGAATTTCTTCTTCGATTCAGCGACACCGAACCTGAGGAGCGAGCCGGAGTATGTGTACTCGCCGTTGGGAGCCTCGCCGAACCAGTCCCACGAGTAGATCCGGCTGCGCAGCGAACCCGTCACGGCGACGTCAACAACTTTGATCGGCGGCTGCGCCGAGACCATCGTCGACACCATCAGCAGCGTTGTGGTGATGCAGAGCAGTCTGTGCATCGTGGATCAGCGGTCTGTCAGCTCGAAGTAGTCCGCCAGGGCGAGCAGCATCGGCCCCATCTTCGGATGCGCCGGCTGCACGTGCGGGATGACGCCGAAGGATCGCAGCGCGGTTGCGCACACCGGACCGACGGCCGCGACGACAGTGCGGCGATTCAAGGCGTCGGCGAGCGCGGCGTGCCGGCCAATGTTGTCGGCGATCTGAAAAAGGTGACGAATCTGAATCTGGCTGGTGACGGCGACGGCATCCACCTTTCCATCGACGATCTCGCCGATGAGGTGCTCGAGCGGCGCCGGATCCTCAGGCAGGCGCCATTCGTACAGGCACACTTCATCGACTTTCGCGCCCTGGCGCCGCAGCCCGTCAGCCGCGGGCACCGTGCGTTCGCCGTAGTCGACCAGGCCGACACGTTTGCCGCTGACGCCGAGCGCCGCCGTGGCGTCGAGCACTTCACGCGTCGTGTGCGGTTCGGCGGCGCTCACACTCACCTGAATGTCATTGCGACGGAGAACGGCCACCGGTTTCGGCCCGCGACACACGGTGACGGTCGTGCGAAGCGCACGTAGTGCCGCATCGAGCTGATTGCGCTTCCCGGCTTCCTTGAGAAGCGCGGATGCACCGACACCGGTCATGAAGACGACAGCATCGAAGCGGCCCGCACAGAGATGATCGAGAAATGCGGCGGCTTCTTCCGGCTGATCGATCGCCGTCTCGCGAACCGCGGGGACCGAGTACGCGATTCCGCCCTGGCGCTCGACGAGCGACGACAGCTCGCCGCTCATCCGCGCTTCAAGCAGCGCGACCCTCTTCCCCTTCAACGACATTGCCGGCGATCTTACCGCGATAGTTGAAAATGCCGGACCGCACGACGACCGCCGGCGGCCACGTCCTCCTCCAGCGCACGCCGAGTTCGAGCAGCATGATCGCGCCGGCGGCACAGGCGACGGCAAACAGCATCAGCCCTGTGCCATAGGTCCCTGTCGCGTCCTTCAACACGCCGAGCAACGACGGCAGAAAAAATCCGCCGAGACCGCCGGCGGCGCCGACGACACCGGTAATGATTCCCATCCGTCCTGCAAATCGCTGCGGCACGAGCTGAAAGACCGCGCCGTTCCCCATGCCCAGGCACCCGACGGCGAGAAAAAGCATCGGCACGACGACGGCGAGCGGCGGCAGCGCGGCGACGACGGCGAGACCGGCGGCCACCGCGACAAGCAGAGTCACCAGCAGCCGATAGCCGCCAAACCGATCGGACAGCCACCCGCCGAGCGGACGCATCAGACTGCCGGACACGACCACAACAGTCGTGAAGTCGCCGGCAGTCACACGCGACAGGTGGTACTGCTCGTGAAAGAACGTCGTCAGAAAGCTGGTGAAGCCGACGAAGCCGCCGAACGTCAGGCTGTACAGAATGGAGAACCACAAGGTGTCCGGCTCGCGCAGGATGTCCGCATAGTCGGACCAGCCGAGCGTCTTCGCCTTTGCCGGACTGTTCTTCGCAAACAACGCGAACACTGCTGCGACCGTGAGCACCGGCAGCATCGCGAGACCGAGCGTGTTCGCCCAGCCAATACGCTCGGCCAGACGCGGCGCGAACAGTGTCGCCATCAGCGATCCGGAATTGCCGGCGCCGACGATGCCCATGGCGAGTCCCTGATACTCCGGCGGATACCAGCGGCTCGCGAGCGGTAATGCCACGGCGAAGCTCGCGCCTGCGATGCCGAGGAAGAACGCCAGCACGAACAGATGCCACGTCGTCGACGCCAGCATCCATCCGCTGACGAGCGCCACGATGGTGAGCGTGAGCCCGAAGAGTCCCGCCTGGCGGCCGCCGATCCGATCGGCGAGCGCGCCGAGAATCGGACGGAACAACGATCCGCCGAGCAGCGGGACGGCGACGAGCAGCCCCTGCGTGGACGCACTCATGCCGAACTGCTGGCGCAGGAAGGGCGCGAGCGGGCCGAGAATCACCCAGGCCATGAAGCTCACGTCGAAATACAGCAGCGCCGCGACGAGCGTCGGCGTGTGGCCGGACTTGAGAAAGGATGTGCGCGTCATCACGCGTCAATCGACACGACGCCGTCATCGACGCGCGTCGCGTACGTCCTCACACAGTGATCCTGTTCGGCGGGCCGGGCGACGGCGCCCGTCTCCAGATTCACCTTCCACGCATGGAGCGGACAGACGACGGCGTCGCCGGCCACGATGCCGTCGCAGAGCGGACCGCTCTGGTGCGGGCACAGGTTGTCGACGGCGAGAAAGCGATCGCCGAGGTTGAAGACGGCGATCTGCCTCTCGCCGATGACGGCCGCGCGGCCCTCGCGCGGCGGAATGCTGTCGCACGTCGCGATCCGGATCCAGCTCATGACATCACGCTCTCAATCGGGCGGAGGGGAATGAACTGCGTCGGGTTGACCGGCGACTGACCTTCGAGCCACGCGTCTTTCGCGGCCGCCTTCGATTTCTGCAGCCGCTCGAGCAGCGCGCGCCTCGCGGCTTCAGGCGCGTAGACCGTTTCCTTCCGCACCTTGTCGATGCCGACGCGCTCGACGAAGTCGTACGTCCGTTCGAGGTAGTTGGCCTGTTCGCGGTAGTACTGAAAAAACAGCTCGGCGGCTTCAAGCGCCTGGCCGGTCGTCTCGACAGTAATAAGGAGGTCCGCCTTCCGCACCGATTTTCCCGCGGCGCCGCCGACGACGACCTGCCATCCGCCTTCCTGTCCGACGAGGCCGATGTCCTTGACGGTCGCCTCGGCGCAGTTGCGCGGACAGCCGACGGTCGCCATCTTCACCTTGTGCGGCGTGAATAGATTCTCGAAGCGATGCTCCATCTCGATGCCGGCGCTCGTCGAATCCTGCGTCCCGAAGCGGCAGAATTCGGTGCCCACGCAGGTCTTCACCATGCGCACGCCTTTCGTGTACGCCTGGCCCGACATCATGCCGAGGTCCGCCCACACCTTCGGCAGATCCTCTTTCCTGACGCCGAGCAGATCGATGCGCTGGCTGCCGGTGATCTTCACCATCGGCACGTTGTACTTGTCGGCGACGTCGGCGATCCGCCTCAGCTGATCCGGCGACGTCACGCCGCCGTGGATTCTGGGAATCACCGAGAACGTGCCGTCCTTCTGGATGTTGGCGTGGACGCGGTCGTTGATGAATCGGGCGGAGCGATCCTCGTCGTGATCGCCGCACCAGATCATGTCGAGCATGTAGCTCAATGCGGGCTTGCAGATCTCACAGCCGCGGCCGTTGCCGTAGATGTCGAGCACCTCCTGCACCGACTTGAGCTTCTGGCTCCGCAGAATCTCCCGCAGGTTGTCCTGGGCGAACGGCACGCAGCCGCAGAGGACCTTCTTGCCCTCTTCCTCGAATTCCGGCGCGACGGCGCGAAGGATGTTCTGGCAGAGCGACGTGCAGCTGCCGCAGCCGGTGCTCGCACGCGTCGCCTCTTTCAGCTGCGACATGGTGCTGATGCCTTTTTCGTGAATCGCCTGAATGATGGCGCCCTTCGTGACGCCGACACAGCCGCAGATGGTCGCGGCATCCGACATCTCCGCGAGATCGAGACCGCCGTCGGACGCCGGCGGAGGAAACAGCAGATGCGAACGCCTCCCGGACAAATCGGCGCCGGTCCGCAGCCAGTCCATGTAGCGATGGCTGTCGGCCGTGTCGCCGACGAGAATCGCCCCGACGAGCTTGCCGTCGCGCACCGTCAGCTTCTTGTAGATCCCGAGCGCACGATCTTCGAAGCGGATCGGATCGGCATGCTGTTCGCTCCAGTCACCGGCGGAAAAGACGTCGACTCCCATGATCTTGAGCTTCGTCGCGAGCACGGTGCCGCCGTAGACGGGACCTTTATTACCGGTGATCGTCGCCGCCAGGACCTTCCCTTGTTCAAGCAGCGGCGCCACCAGCCCGTAACAGACGCCGCGGTGTTCCACGCACTCGCCCACCGCGAAGATGTCGGGGTCCGAAGTCTCCATGTGGTCGTTGGCGACGATGCCGCGATTGACGTGGAGGCCGGCCTTGTATCCGAGCTCGACGTTCGGCCGGATGCCGGCGGCCACGACCACCAGATCCGCTTCGAGGATCTCGCCGTCTTCGAGAGCGACTCCCTCGGCGCGCTCGTCGCCGACGATCGCGGTCGTCGACCGCCGCAGCAGCACGCGAATGCCGAGGTCTTCCATCTTGCCCGTGAGGTAGTTGCCGCCGTCCGCATCGAGCTGTCGTTCCATCAGCGTCGACATGAGGTGAACGACGGTGACGGCGCATCCGCGGACCTGCAGGCCGCGCGCGGCTTCGAGACCGAGCAGTCCTCCGCCGATCACGACGGCCTTGACGTCCGGCTTTGCCCGCTCCAGCAGCTCACGCGTGTCGTCGAGCGTGCGAAATGCAAACACGTTCTCTTTGTCGAGGCCGGCGATCGGCGGCTTGAATGCCGAGCTGCCGGTCGCAAGCAGCAGCGTGTCGTACGGCGTCACGCTTCCGTCGTCGCCGGCGACGGTCTTTGCCTCGGGATTGACGTCGACGACGCGGACGCCCAGCCGGAGCTGGATGTCGTTGCGCAGGTACCACTCGAGAGGATTCAGCGTGATTTCGTCGGCGGATCGTTCGCCCGCGAGCACGGACGACAGCAGAATCCGGTTGTAGTTGACGTGCGTCTCGTCGCCGAAGATCGTGATCTCGAACTGCGGCGCGTGTTTCAGGATCTGTTCGACACAGGCAATGCCCGCCATGCCGTTGCCGACAACGACCAGTGTTTTCATCGTGACCGCTCCACCCGTACGGCGGATTGCTTGTAGTTCGGTTCCCGTGAGATCGGATCGACAATGCTCTGCGTCGCCTGGTTGGCGTTGGCCTCGGCCCAGTGAAAGGGCACGAACACCTGCCCGCTGCCGACGGTTTCCGTCAGCCGCAGATCGAGATTGCGGATGACGCCGCGCCGCGAGATGACATCGACGCGCTCGGTCGGCTTCAACCCGAGCGCCCGGCCGTCGCGAGGGTTCATCTCGAGCCACGGCCGCGGCGACAGACGCTCGAGGATCGGCACCGTTCCCGTCTTCGTGCGCGTGTGCCAGTGCTCGACGGTACGGCCCGTGTTGAGCACGAACGGAAACTGCGCGTTCGGCGGCTCAGGAAACGGCTCCCACTTCGTCGGCAGAAGTCTGGCCTTGCCGTTCTCCGTCTGAAACTGCCCGTCGGTATACAGGCGGGCGCCGCCCCACTGCATTCCGCCGTTCGCTTCGATCTCGTCGTACGTCATCGCGGAGTAGTCGCACAGCCGTCCGGCCGAGACGCGCTTCCATTCTTCGAAGGCGTCGGCCGGGGACGTCCATCCGGGAAAGAGTTCGTCACGGCATCCGAGTGCGCCGGCAAGATCAAGAAAGATCTGAAAATCGGCGCGCGCCTCGCCTGGCGGCTCGACCGCTTTGTTGACCTTGCTGACGCGACGCTCGGAATTCGTGTACGTGCCTTCTTTCTCGCCCCAAATCGCCGCGGGCAGCACCAGATGCGCCATCGCGGCCGTCGGCGTCTCAAATCCGTCCTGCACCACGAGAAACTCGAGCGTCTCGAGCGCCTGCTTGAGCACACCGTAGTTCGGAAACGACACCACCGGATTCGTGGCGATGATCCACAGCGCGCGGATCTTCTTTTCGAGCGCCGCCTCGATGATGTCCGGGTAGGCGAGTCCTCGTGACGTCGGAACTCGCTCGACAGCCACGCCCCAGATTGTCGCGAGCGCTTCCCTGTCGGCCGGCTCTTCGAATTTTCTGTACCCGGGCAGCGACGACGTGAAGCCCGCTTCGCGGGTGCCCATCGCATTGCACTGGCCGGTGATTGAAAACGGGGCGGCTCCGCAGCGGCCGATGTTGCCGGTGATCAGAGCCAGGTTGTTGATCGCATTGACGGTCTCGGTTCCCTTCGAGCTGTGGTTCACGCCCATCGTCCATCCGATGAACGCGGCCTTCGCGTTGCCATACAACGACGCGGTCCGGTAGATCAGCTCGACCGGAAGTCCCGTGATGTCCGCGACGCGATCCGGCGTGTACTCGCGAACGGACTCGTACAGCGTGTCAAACCCGTCGGTGTGTTCGTCGATGTACGCGTGATCAATCAGGTCGCTGTCGATGAGGATGTGAATGATGCCGTTGACGAGCGCGAGATCGGAGCGCGGCTTTACCGGCAGATGCACATCCGCGAGCATCGCGGTCTTCGTCACGCGGGGATCCACGACGATCAGCGTCTTCGACGGATTCGCATCGAGCCGCTGCCACAGAATCGGGTGGTTGTCGGCGATGTTGGCGCCGATCAGCAGGATGACATCCGCGCGCTCGAGATCCTCGTACGCGCCTGGAGGGCCGTCACTGCCGAAGCTCCGCTTGTAGCCCGACACGGCGGTCGACATGCACAGCGTCGTGTTGCCGTCGTAGTTGCGCGTGCCGATCCCGAGCTGCGCCAGCTTCCCGAGCGTGTAGAACTCCTCCGTCACCAGCTGTCCGGTACTGACGACGCCGACCGAGTCGGGTCCATGGCGCCGCTGGACGTCGCGAAATTTCTCGGCCATCGTCCGCGTCGCGTCGGCCCAGGAGATCCGCGCGAACGCTGCGGCTCTCGATCGGCGGAACAGCGGGCGCGTCGAGCGCGTTCCGGCCTGAATCGTTTCGTGCTCCGACAGTCCTTTCGGGCACAGCACGCCGGCGTTGACCGGATGATCCGGATTACCGCGGACGCCCACGGCGCGGCCGTCCTTCACGCCGATGAACATGCCGCACCCGACCGAGCAGTAACCGCACGTGGTCGCCACCCATCGATCCGGAATGCGCCTGGCGGAGGTGTACCCGGCCGCCGAATCGACGGCGTAGGCGTACCGATCTGCGCGAGTGTCGAGTCCGAGCAGGCGCCTGATGTTCACGCGGCCTCGCTTCCGAGATACGGCGCGACGAGATGCTTCGGGACGGCGCTGACGAAGAAGAGATACCGTCCGATCGTCTCGGCCGCGAGCGCGAGCGCCAGGGCCAGCCACAGCACAACCGGTGAGGACGTGAACAGCGGCAGCGCGATCGCGCCGAGCGCGAGGAGGACGCCGCGCGCAATCAGATGCGGCCGCAACGTGGTCGACAGCAGCTTTGACGACGCCTTCATCTCGACGCTGTCGGCGGCGCTCAGATTGAAGAACTTGATGGCCAGGACAACGAGCTGCGCGCCCGCCATCGTCGCCGCCGCGACGGCGAGCCCGCGCGGCGAGCCCGCGCCGGAGGCCGCGGCGAACAGCGGGCCGAGCGTCAACGCCGTGAGATTGAACTGCACCAGCGTCAGCGGTGAATTCCACGCCGGCCGCGACGGCACGCGATAGATGCACGCGCTCGCGGTCACGCCGCCGAATCCGAGAAGCAGCGTCAGCGCGCCGAGGGCGGGACCGGCCGGCCACTGCCGCCAGAGCGCGATGGCGTAGAGGCAGGCAACGCCGGAGAAGCCGCTGAACAGCAGCACTTCGCGGCTCAGCCACGAGCGTCGCCACATTTTCAGCGCGCGGTACGCGTAGACCGGACGGCCCAGGTGCAGCGTCGACGCGCCGAGCGCGAGCAGCGCGACGGCGAGCGACGTCAACGCGGCGACGTGAAGCCTCGCAAAGGCTCCGGCCAGCTGCAACAGCCAGATCGACGCGAATGTGCCGACCGACAACTGCGTGAAGACCATCATCACGACGAGCGGCCAGTGCGGATCGCCCGGCCGCGCATGCACGAGATCAACGGGCCTCGCATTCGGCGGGAGATTTTTCGGCAACGTGATCCTCGTCGTCGAGATGCTCTGATCGTCGGCCGGCATTCCAGTGACCGTCGACGACGTCGCCGCGGCGACTGACGCGCGCCACGACGCGAGGTTCACAATTTCGATCTGAATCGCACCGCTGGGGCACGCGGACACACACGCCGGCGACTCGCCCATTCCAAGCCGGCCGTGGCACATGTCGCACTTGCCGACGACGCCACGTTCGGCGTTGTACTGAGGCACGCCGTACGAGCAATTCCACGTGCAGTACTGACAGCCGATGCAGGCATCGGCACTGTGGAGCACGATCCCCGTTGTCGCGTCTTTTTTGTAGGCGTCGACGGGACAACCCTGCAAACACGTCGGCTCGAGGCAGTGATGACAGCCGACCGACATGTACGAGCGCTCGGCGCGCGGGTACCAGCCGCCCTCGATTTCGGCGACACGGCGCCAGTTGATCGCCGCCGGATTTCCGTTCTGCTCGTTGCAGGCGACGACGCAGCATTTGCACCCGATGCATTTGCCCATGTCGACGTGAAAGCGGTACTGCTCACCCGGGCCGGGCGCTCGTGTCGGCACGCGCCGGACCGGCGCGGCGTCGGGCGTCGAGCGCGTCCGCGGCGTCAGCAGGAACGTGACGCCGTCTTCAGTCACGCGGGAAAGCAGCGGCAGAGACATGTCTTGCTCCCTGCACGAGCAAGAGCCGCTCCAAGGCGTGCCGACGTAAATCGCTGATTTATCGCGTGTTACTGGCCGTCAGCAGGTCTCGGCCTCGCGACGAAGTTGTCGCGTGGCCGGCGTGATCCCCACAACATCGTGCCGGAAGAGGATTTCGGATGAGGAGAGATCAATCTTTTCTGATTATGGATTTGATGTGATCATTGTATTTCCCTTCTGCATCGACATAAGAGAAAAATGCTTTGCGCCAAGGACGTTTTCCATGCCCCACAAGCAACATCTATTAATGCCTCCGCAGGCCCAGGGCCTGTATGACCCGCGTTACGAACACGACGCCTGCGGCGTCGGGTTCGTCGTGAACATCAAAGGCCGGAAGTCGCACGCGGTCATCGAGCGCGGGCTCCGGGTGCTGATCAACCTCCAGCATCGTGGTGCCTGCGGCCGCGAGGCGAATACCGGCGACGGCGCCGGCATCCTGATGCAGGTGCCGGACAAGTTTCTGCGGAAGGTGACCCGTGATCTTGGCGTCACGCTGCCGGCGGCGGGTCAGTACGGCGTGGGCAACGTCTTCCTGCCGCGCGACGCGGCGCAGCGTGAACAGCTCCGGCAGATCGTCGACGGGATCGTGGCCGGCGAAGGTCAACGCCTGCTCGGCTGGCGCGTGGTTCCCACATCCGATCGTGTGCTCGGCGAGTCGGCAGCCGCGGTCATGCCGGTCATCGAACAGATCTTCATCGGTTCGACAGACGATGCCGGCGCGATCGAGCGCGATCCGATGCGCTTCGAACGCAAACTGTACGTCATCCGCAAGCGCGTCGAACGCGCCGTCGACGATGCCGCGCTGCCCGAAGGCCGGATGTTCTATATCCCGAGCCTCTCGTCGAAGACGCTCATCTACAAGGGCATGCTGACGGCCGACCAGATCCAGCCGGTGTTTCCGGATCTGACCGACGCCGACATGGAATCGGCGCTCGCGCTGGTGCATCAGCGCTTCAGCACGAACACGTTTCCCTCGTGGCCCCTCGCGCACCCGTACCGATACATCGCGCACAACGGCGAGATCAACACGCTGCGCGGCAACATCAACTGGATGCGCGCACGCGAAGGCTTGCTCAAGTCCGATCTGCTCGGCGAGGACCTGAAGAAGGTTCTGCCGATCATCCGCGAGGGCGGGAGCGACACGGCGACATTCGACAACGTCCTGGAATTTCTCTACATGACAGGGCGCACGCTGCCGCACGCCGTCCTCATGATGATTCCGGAGCCCTGGTCCGCGCACGAGAGCATGAGCGCCGAGCTCAAGGCGTTCTACGAGTACCACTCCGCGCTGATGGAGCCGTGGGACGGCCCTGCATCGATCGCGTTCACCGACGGCACGCTGATCGGCGCCGTGCTCGATCGCAACGGGCTTCGTCCGTCGCGCTACTACGTGACAAAGGACGACATGGTCGTCATGGCGTCCGAAGTCGGCGTCCTCGATATTCCCGCGGAGGACATCCTCGTGAAGGAGCGGCTGCATCCCGGCCGCATCTTCCTCGTGGACACGGCCAAAGGACGCATCGTCTCCGACGACGAGATCAAGCGCGAGCTGGCGTCCGCGCAGCCGTACGGACGGTGGCTCGCCGAGCACCTCGCCGACATCGAGGATCTTCCCGCGGCGCCCTACCTGCCGCCGCCGAGCCACGAATCCGTCACGCGCCGGCAGCAGATGTTCGGCTACACGCAGGAAGATCTCCGCCTGCTGCTCGCGCCGATGGCGATGACGGGTGAAGAGGCGATCGGCTCGATGGGCACGGACGCGGCGCTCGCGGTCCTGTCGGACAAGCCGCGCCTGCTCTACGACTACTTCGCCCAGGTGTTCGCGCAGGTCACGAACCCCCCGCTCGACGCCATCCGTGAAGAGCTCGTCACGACGATGGGATCGACGGTCGGACCCGAGGGCAACCTGCTCGACCCGCGTCCCGAGTCGTGCCGGCAGATCAAGATCGCGTACCCGGTGATCGACAACGATCAGACCGCGAAGCTCCGGCACGTATACGAGCCGGGTTTCAAGTCGATCACGCTGCCGATGCTTTTCGACCCGCGCAAGGGTGGCGCCGGACTCGAAGAAGCGATGGAGCATCTCAAGCGGCAGGCGAGCGCGGCCGTCGACGCGGGCTACACGATCGTGATTCTCTCGGATCGCGGCGCCGACCGTGAGCGCGCGCCCATTCCGAGCCTTCTCGCCACCGCCGGCGTGCACCATCATCTCGTGCGCAAAGGCTCGCGCACCAGGTGCGGTCTCGTCGTCGAAACCGGCGAGGCGCGCGAAGTGCATCACTGCGCCCTGCTCCTCGGCTACGGCGCGGGCGTCGTGAACCCGTATCTCGCGTTCGAAACGCTCGACGACATGATCCGCAGCGGCCTGCTGACGGGCGTGACGCACAAGGTCGCGGTCGAGAACTACATTCACGGGCTCAACAAAGGCATCCTCAAAGTGATGTCGAAGATGGGGATCTCGACGCTGCAGAGCTACTGCGGGGCGCAGATCTTCGAAGCCGTCGGCCTCGAAACGGCGTTCGTCGACAAATACTTCACGTGGACCGCGTCACGCATCGGCGGCATCGGGATCGACGTGATCGCGACCGAAGTCGTCACGCGTCACGAGCACGCCTACCCGACGCGTCCGATTGCCGGCGGCGAGCTCGACGAAGGCGGCGAATATCAGTGGCGGCGTGACGGCGAGTACCACCTGTTCAATCCGGACACGGTGTTCAAGCTGCAGCACTCGACGCGAAGCGGCCAGTACAAGGTCTTCAAGGAGTACACGAAGCTCGTCGACGATCAGAGCAGGCGCCTGGCGACGCTGCGCGGGCTGCTCGAATTCAAGTCGGACGCCAGGCCGGTTCCGATCGACGAAGTGGAACCGATCGAGAACATCATCAGGCGTTTCGCGACGGGCGCCATGTCGTACGGCTCGATCAGCCGGGAAGCGCACGAGACGCTCGCGATCGCGATGAACCGGCTCGGCGGCAAGTCCAATACCGGCGAAGGCGGCGAAGATCCGGATCGCTATGTCCCGGATGCGAACGGCGATTCACGCCGCAGCGCCATCAAGCAGGTCGCGTCGGCGCGGTTCGGCGTGACGAGCGAATACCTGGTCAACGCGGACGATCTGCAGATCAAGATGGCGCAGGGCGCGAAGCCCGGCGAAGGCGGACAGCTGCCCGGCCACAAGGTGTATCCGTGGATTGCGAAAGTCCGCTATTCGACGCCGGGCGTCGGACTGATTTCGCCGCCGCCGCACCACGACATCTACTCGATCGAAGACCTCGCTCAGCTGATTCACGATCTGAAGAACGCGAATCCGCGCGCGCGGATCTCGGTGAAGCTGGTCGCGATCTCCGGCGTCGGCACCGTCGCCGCCGGCGTCGCGAAAGCGCACGCCGACGTCGTCCTGATTTCGGGGCACGACGGCGGAACGGGCGCGTCGCCGTTGACGTCGATCAAGCACGGCGGCGTGCCGTGGGAGATCGGGCTCGCGGAGACGCAGCAGGTGCTGCGGCTCAACGGCCTCCGCGACCGCATCATCGTGCAGGTCGACGGCCAGATGAAGACCGGCCGCGATGTCGTCATCGGCGCGCTCATGGGCGCCGAGGAGTTCGGCTT
>DATNBT010000502.1:0-5713 GCA_035571855.1 Vicinamibacterales bacterium | reverse complement strand
GAGGTCGTCGTGGCAGTGCGTGCTGAAGACGGCTTTGTCTGAATTCGGCACGCGGCGGATGATCTCCGCGAAGAATTCCTTCGCCTCGTCCGGCGTGCCGTAGCCGACCGTGTCGGGCAGATTGATCGTCGTCGCGCCGTGTTTGATCGCGGCTTCGACAACCCGGCAGAGGAAGTCGCGATCGCTGCGCGTCGCATCCTCTGCCGAAAACTCCACGTCGTCTGTATGCGTGCGGGCGCGCTTCACGCCGTCGACGACGTTCTCGAAACAGCCCTCGCGCGTCGTCCGGAGCTTTTTCTCGATGTGCAGATCCGAGGTGGCGAGGAACGTGTGAATGCGCTTGCGGGCCGCGGGCTGCAGCGCGCGCGCGGCCTCGTCGATGTCCTGCTGGCGGCAGCGGGCGAGGGCGGCGATGACCGGCCGCTTCACTTCGCGCGCGATGTGCGTCACGGCGTCGGCGTCGGCCGGCGACGCGATCGGGAACCCGGCTTCGATGATGTCCACGCCCAGCGCGTCCAGCGCCTTCGCCATCTGTACTTTGGCGGGCACCTCGAGCGAAAAGCCCGGCGCCTGTTCGCCGTCGCGCAACGTCGTGTCGAAAATGACGACTCGCGTGGAATTAGCCATGGGTGAAGCTTACTCCCCGTAGATTAGAAGTCAAAGTGATAATCATTACGTTACAATAAGCACGTTTTATGGACATCGCCGCCCTGAAAACCTTCCTCGCGGTGGCCCAGGAGCGCAGCTTCTCGCGCGCCGCCGCCAAGGTCCACCGGACTCAGCCGGCGGTGAGCCAGGCCGTCCGCCGCCTCGAGATCGATCTCGGCGAGCAGCTGTTCGATCGCTCGTCGAAGAGCGGGACGCTCACCGACGCCGGCAAGGTGCTCCAGAACTACGGCGAGCGACTCGTCCGGCTCGCCGAGGAAGCCGAATCAGCGATGCGCGAGCTGCGCGATCTCCGCCGCGGCCGCGTCCTCATCGGCGCGAACGAAGCGGCGGTCCATACGCTGCTGCCGCTCATCGGCCGATTCCGCACCGCGCATCCCCAGATCGCGATCGACGTCCGCCGCGTGCCGGCGCGCCAGATCGCCGTCGAGGTCCAGCAGGGCAGCCTCGACTTCGGCGCGCTGACGTTTCATCCGTCGGAAGAGGGCCTGCTCGAAATTCCAGTCGGCAGCGACGAGCTCGTGCTGCTCGTCTCGCCAAACCACGAACTCGCCAGGCGGCGGACCGTGTCGATGGAAGAGGTCGGCAAGTATCCGATCGTCGCGCACAACGATCCCTCGCCCGCGCGCGAGCGCGTCCTGCGGCTGTTCGAGGAGAGCCACATCCCGCTCAACATGGTCGTCGCGCTGCCGAGCCTGGACGGCATCAAGCGCGCCGTCGAGCTCGGCCACGGCGTCGCGCTGCTGCCGCGGCTCTGCGCCGTCACCGAGATCGCGAGCAAACGGCTCGTCGCGATCCCGGTCAACGGCGTGTCGAGAAAGAGGCAGGTGACGCTGCTGTGCCGCAAGGCACACCGGTCACATGCGGCGGATGCGTTCTTGAAGGTTGCTCAAACGACTACGTGATCAGATCGCGCACGAAGCCACAGAGGCACGGAGGACACAGAGATCAGAATCCGGCGACGTACGGCAAGTGCTTCGCGACCTTCTTCACGTCGTCGAACTTGTCGACGAGCATCGCCGTCGGATCCCACTTGCCCTGCACGAACGCGTCGCGCACGGCGACGGGCATCTGCGCCGTGAACTTCATCGACCCGGCGGTGATCGCGCCGGTCTTCACGTCGGCCACCATCTCGGTCTCCGGCGACTTCTCGAGCAGCGTCTGCAGCTTGTCGATCGTCTCGTGGTCCGCGGTGAAACAGGGGACGCCGAGGACGGAGCAGTTGCCGAGGAAGATTTCCGAGAACGACTCGCCGACGATTGCGCGGATGCCGAAGCGCGCGAGGCCCTGCGGCGCGTGCTCGCGCGACGATCCGCAGCCGAAGTTCGAGTTGACGACGAGGATCGACGCGCCCTGGTAGCGCATGTCCGCGAACGGATGCGGGCCGCGGTTGGTCTTCTTGTCGTCTTCGAAGACGTGCTGCTCGAGGCCCTCGAACGACACCACTTTCAGGTACCGCGCGGGCATGATGCGGTCCGTGTCGATGTCGTTGCCGCGGAGCGGAAGGCCGTGTCCTGACACCTGGGTGATCTCGTTCACGCCGGCACT
Organism: Vicinamibacterales bacterium; assembly: GCA_035571855.1. Taxonomy (GTDB): domain Bacteria; phylum Acidobacteriota; class Vicinamibacteria; order Vicinamibacterales; family CAVVIG01; genus DATNBT01. Next base: position 3,499 of record DATNBT010000502.1, on the reverse strand, counting down.
CCTTCCAGCACTTCACGCACGTCCATGACCTCGCCCGCAATCGCCGCCGCCGCCACCATCGCCGGCGACATCAGCAATGTCCGGCCTGTCGGGCTGCCCTGGCGGCCCTTGAAGTTGCGGTTCGACGAAGACGCGCACACCTGGCGGCCTTCGAGCTTGTCCGGGTTCATCGCGAGGCACATCGAGCAGCCGGCGCCGCGCCATTCGAAGCCGGCGTCGATGAAGATCTGATGCAGGCCGCGCTTCTCGGCTTCGGCGGCGACGACGCGGGAGCCGGGGACCATGAGCGCTTTCACGCCCTTCGCGACCTTGTGTCCCTTGACGATCTTCGCGGCTTCCTCGATGTCGGACAGGCGGCCGTTCGTGCACGAGCCGATGAACGCGACGTCGATCTTCGTGCCGCGCACCGGCGTATTCGCGTCGAATCCCATGTAGGCGAGCGCTTCCGGATCGGCATTCGCGGGAATGCGTTCGCCGATGGCGACCGACTGGCCGGGATTGATGCCCCACGTGACCGTCGGCTCGATCGACGCGGCCTCGAGCGTGACGCGATCGTCGTAGGTCGCGTTCTTGTCCGACGCCATCGACTTCCACCACGTGACCGCTTTGTCCCACGCCGCGCCGGACGGCGCGAACTGACGGCCCTTGAGGTAGGCGAACGTCGTCTCGTCGGGGTTGACGTAGCCGGCGCGCGCGCCCCCCTCGATCGACATGTTGCAGATCGTCATGCGCTCGTCCATTGTCATGCGATCGAGCGTGGTGCCGCCGTATTCGTACGCGAAACCCACGCCGCCCTGGACGCCGAGCTGCCGGATGATCGTGAGGATGACGTCCTTGGCGTAGACGCCGGGACGGAGCTGGCCGTTGACGTCGATGCGCCGGACCTTCAGCGGATCCATCGCGAGGCACTGTGACGCGAGCACGTCGCGCACCTGCGAGGTGCCGATGCCCATCGCGATGGCGCCGAACGCGCCGTGCGTCGACGTGTGGCTGTCGCCGCACGCGATCGTCACGCCGGGTTGCGTGAGACCGAGCTGCGGGCCGATGACGTGCACGATGCCCTGTTCCATCTTGTCCGGCAGGTACAGCTTGATGCCGAACTCCCGGCAGTTCTTCTCGAGCGCGACGGTCATCTCCTCGGCCATCACGTCGAGGAACGGCCGCTTCTGCGAGCTCGTGGGGACGATGTGATCGATCGTCGCGACGGTTCGCTCGGGGAAGGGCACCTTGAGGCCGGCCTGCCGCAGCATGTCGAACGCCTGCGGGCTCGTGACTTCGTGAATCAGGTGCAGGCCGATGAAGAGCTGCGTCTGTCCGCTCGGCAGCGTGCGCACTTTGTGCGCGTCCCACACCTTGTGAAAAAGCGTGTCAGCCATGTGACTTCGTCGACTCCATTACAATGCGATGGTGCCCCGGGCGTCCGCCGCTGTTGCTCTCGCGCTTGCACTGCTGGCGATCCGGACCCACGGCCAGGCGCCCGCTCCGGCGCGCACCGTCCTCTATCCCTACACGCTGTCGGCAATCGATCAGGGCGTGATGAGCGACCGTCCGCCGCAGCTGGTGCGTTCGCCGTCGGCGTCGTACGTCCCCGGACGCCTGATCGTGAAGTTCCGCGACGGGACCTCGTCCACCGTGCGGCTGAACAGCCTCTCGCGCCTGTCCACGTCTTCGACGGCCGCCGCGGTGTCCGAACAACCATCATATGCGAATTTCGACGTCGTCAGCATCGACCCGGCCGCCGACGCCGAGGCCGCGGCGGCGTCGATGCGGCAGCGCCCCGAAGTCGAATACGCGCAGCCGGCGTATCGCGTGCACAAGATGTTCGTGCCGAACGATTCGCTCTACGCGCAGGTGCAGTGGAATTTTCCGCTCGTCGATCTCGAGCGTGCGTGGGACATCCAGAGCGCGGCGGGCTCGTCGATCGTGGTCGCGGTGCTCGACTCGGGCATCGCGTTCGAAAACACGATCATCCGTTTTCGCGGGCAGGCCTTCCGCGACGACGGCGGCGTCCTGCATCCGGCGCTGGGCACCGTCGACGTGCCGTTTTCGGCGGCGACGGATCTGTTTTCGGCGGGCCGCTTCGTCGCGCCGCACGATTTCATCTGGAACGACAGCGATCCGGTCGATCTCGACGGCCACGGCACGCACGTGAGCGGCACGATCGGCGAGCTGACCAACAACGGCCTGTTCGTCGCCGGCGTGGCCTTCAACGCGAAGCTGATGCCCGTGAAGGTCATCGACAGCGACTGGGACGACATCTTCGGCTCGCCGAACGTCGGCACGGACGACACCGTGGCCCGCGGCATCCGCTACGCGGCGGACAACGGCGCGAAGGTGATCAACATGAGCATCGGCCGTACCGGGCCGCCGGCGCCGGTCATCGAAGACGCGATGAAGTACGCGGTCGGGAAGGGCGCGTTCATCGCGGTGGCCGCCGGCAACGACTTCGAGGACGGCAACCCGACGGAAGTCGTCGCCGAAATCGCGTCGCGGGTGCCGGGCGCGGTGTCGGTCGCGGCGGTCGACCGGTCGAGCAACCACGCGTTCTACTCGAGCACGGGCAGCTGGGTCGAGCTCTCGGCGCCGGGAGGCGCGTTCCCGCAATTCGGCACGAGCGGCCTGATCTTTCAGCAGACGGTGGACCTGCGCTTCGGCCTCTGCCTCGCGGAGCCCGCGGGATGCGGCACGCCCGTCTCGTTCGATCCGCCGCGCTTCGACGTCTTCGGCGTCTTCGGCTTCGAAGGCACGTCCATGGCCGCGCCCCATGTCGCCGGCCTGGCGGCGCTGCTGATGCAGCAGGGCATCACGAATCCGGCCGCGATCGAGGCCGCGATGGAGCGCTTCGCGAAGGATCTCGGCGCCCCGGGGCGCGACAACCTCTTCGGCTACGGCCTCATTCAGGCGCGAGACACGCTGCGCGGGCTCGGACTTGCGAAGTAAGGCGATCGCGTTCGCCTTCGCCGTGCTGCTGGCGACGCCCGCGTTCGCGCAGGTCGACGTCCGTCCGTTCTTTCTCTTTTCCGCCGAGCGCTTCAGCGCCTCGTCGACGTTCCACGCCGTCCTGCAGTCGGACGTCGCGACGCCGTGGGGCGGTGGCGCGGACCTCGTGATTCGCCGGCGGTTCTTCGTCGGCGTGACGCTCTCCCATTTCTCGAAGGACGGCCAGCGCGTCTTCGTCAACAACGGCGACGTCTTCCGCCTCGGCATTCCCGTCCGGTTGTCGTCGACGCCGCTCGAGGTGTCGGCCGGTTACCGCTTTCATCCGCGGAAATGGCCCGTCGTTCCCTACGCCGGCGCCGGAGTCGGCGCGTACTCGTACAACGAGACGTCGGACTTCGCGGCCGCGGGCGACGATGTCCACGTCAGGCATGCGGGAGTGCTGCTCGTCGGCGGGGCGGAGGTCCGATTGGCGAAGTGGGTGAGCCTCAGCGCCGACGCGGAATATACGCACGTGCCGGGCATCCTGGGACAGAGCGGCGCGTCGAAGGATCTCGGCGAC
>DATNBT010000501.1:0-11842 GCA_035571855.1 Vicinamibacterales bacterium | reverse complement strand
GTTCGTCTGGTTCTGGCCCGACGGCACGAAGAGCTGCGCCGTCATGACGCACGACGTCGAGCAGCTGTCGGGCAGGCGCTTCTGTTCGCAGCTGATGGATCTCGACACGGCGGCGGACATCCGGTCGTCGTTTCAGATCGTTCCCGAAGGCCGATATCCGGTGCCGGAGGTTTTCCTCGACGAGATCCGCAGCCGCGGGTTCGAGATCAACGTCCACGATTTGAACCACAGCGGCCGGCTGTTTGCGACGCGCGCGGGCTTCCTCGACGCCGTGGGGCGCATCAACGCCTATGGCCGGCGCTATCGCGCCGTCGGTTTCCGGTCGGGCGCGCTCTACCGCAATCAGGAATGGTTCGACGCCCTCGAGTTTTCCTACGACATGTCCGTGCCGAGCGTCGCGCACCTGGATCCCCAGCGCGGCGGCTGCTGCACGGTGATGCCGTTCTTCATCGGCCGGACGCTCGAGCTTCCGGTCACGACCATCCAGGACTACAGCCTCTTCCACATCCTGAACGACTATTCGATCGACGTCTGGAAACGGCAGATCGACGCGATCACGAGGCAGCACGGCTTCGCCAGCTTCATCGTGCACCCCGACTACGTCATCGCGAAGCGGGCGAGAGCGACCTATCAGGCCCTGCTCGAGCATCTCGCGCGGATCCGCGACGAGCGGCAGATGTGGATCGCGCTGCCGGGCGACGTCGACCGCTGGTGGCGGCAGCGAAACGAAATGACCGTCGTGCGCGACGCCGGCGGCTGGCGCATTCGCGGCGAGGGCAGCGATCGCGCGCGGCTCGCGTTCGCCACTCTTGCCGGAGACCGCGTGGAACTCAGCATCGAGCAATCAGAGAACACGGAACCACAGAGAGAACGATATGCATCCCAGAAACATATTCCTGGCCATGGCAACGGTCGCGGCGCTCTTCAGCCCCGCAGCGCGGGATGACGCCGCCGCGCAGTCGATCACGATCGATCCACCCAATCCGTCCATCACGCTCGGGCAGACACAGCAGTTCACCGCGCCCGGCATCAGCAACGCCGTCGATATCCAGGCGGGCGACTACCACGCATGCATCGTCCTGCAGGACGGCGAGGCCCGATGCTCGGGCGACAACAACGCCGGTCAGCTCGGGAACGGCAGCCTCGTCAACTCGGCGAGCCCCGTGGCGGTCGCGTCGGTGTCTCAGGCCGCGGGCGTGTCGAGCGGCGGATTTCATTCCTGCGCGGTCCTTCGAGACGGCACCGTCCGGTGCTGGGGAAGGAACGACGAGGGGCAGCTCGGCGACGGCAGCGTGACGAGTTCGACGACGCCGGTCGCCGTCGCGGGCATCTCCACGGCGATCGCCGTCGCGGCCGGATATCACCACACATGCGCGCTGCTTCAGGACGGGAGGGTGAAGTGCTGGGGCGATGACAGCTACGGCGAGCTCGGCGACGGCGCGCTCATCGATCAGAATTTCCCGAGAGGCGGACAGAGCGTGCTCCATTCCTCGGTGCCGGTCACCGTCATCGGCATCGACAACGCGGTCAGCGTGACGGCCTCGGACGGCTATCACTCGTGCGCCGCGCTTCAGGACGGCACGGTGCGATGCTGGGGCGACAACACGTCCGGCCAGCTCGGAGACGGCCGCCACACACGGTCGTCTGTGCCTGTCGGGGCCGTGGGCATCGGCACGGCAGTCGCCGTCAGCAGCGGCGACTTCCACACGTGCGCGCTGCTTCAGGGCGGCGGCGTCGCCTGCTGGGGGCTGAACTACAGCGGCCAGCTCGGCGACGGCACGGGGACGGATTCCGCGACGCCGGTCGGTGTCAGCGGGATCAGCACGGCCGTCGGGATCTCGGTCGGCGTCCTGCACACGTGCGCCGTGCTTCAGAACGGAACGGCCAGATGCTGGGGATACAACAGCAACGGTCAGCTCGGCGACGGGACGACCACCAACGCGCTCGCTCCGGTGACCGTCGGCGGAATCACCACCGGCACCGGCGCCATCGCCGCGGGCAACAACGACAGCTGCGCGGTGCTTCGCGGCGGAGTCGTGAAGTGCTGGGGCATGAATACGTACGGCGAGCTCGGCATCGGCACGACCGCCGACGCGTCGAGCCCGGCGTCGGTCGTCGGCATCAACGCCACGTGGACGAGCAGCGATCCGGGCGTCGCGACGATCGACGACACGGGGCTGGCGACGTCCGTCGCGATCGGACACGCGACGATCACCGCCACGTTCGGGGCCGCCAGCGGCAGCACGACGCTCGACGTCCTGACGCTGTCGAATCTCACGATCGTCCGCAACGGCAACGGCACCGTGACGTCGACGCCTGCCGGGATCGACTGCGGACCGGCCTGTTCGACGTCCTTCGACAGCACGATCACGGCGACCCTCACCGCGGTGCCGCTCGACGGAGCGCTCTTCGCCGGCTGGAACGGGTGCGATGCGGCGTCGGGCTCGACCTGCACCGTCGCCATGAGCGCGGACCGGCTGATCACCGCGGCATTTTCCCGGCCGACGCTCACGCTGACCAAGAGCGGTCCCGGGCGCGGCAGCGTCACCTCCAGCACGCCGGGGCTCGACTGCGGCGAGGCGTTCGACACATGCACCTCGTCGTTCGACGCCGGAACGGCCCTGACCCTCACCGCGACGCCTGCGTACGGATCGGATTTCGATCACTGGACGGCCTGCGATCCGAACGGCCGGTTCTGCAGCCTGACGATGGATGCGTCGAAACCGGCCGGCGCGACCTTTACGCTGTCGAAGTTCGTGCTCACCGTGGACAAGCCGGGCGTCGGCACGGGAACGGTGACGGCGTCTTCGGGTGCGATCGACTGCGGCGACACGTGCGCCGCGCCTTATGACTACGGCACGGTGGTGACGCTCACGGCCACTCCGGGACTCGGCTCGGTATTCAACCGCTGGGCGGGCTGCGACTCGGTATCCGACCAGACGTGCACGGTCACGATCGGTGCGGACACGTGGGTCAGCGCCAACTTCCTCGGCGTCCCGATGCCATGAACGGACAGGCGTGTTGAAGCCGTTCGACGAGCACGGCATGTTCCGCATGGCCGCCGATGACGGCGGCCTGCGGCGGGTGGCCGTCCGGGGTGTCGCGGTGACCGCGCTGTCCCAGAGCCTCGGGTTCGCGATTCAGCTGATCGCGACCGTGGTGCTGGCGCGGCTGCTCACGCCTTCCGACTTCGGCCTGGTCGCGATGGTCACCACGTTCAGCCTGCTGCTGATGAATGCCGGGTTCAACGGGTTCACGGAGGCGATCGTCCAGCGCGAGCAGCTCGATCATCGCCTCGCGAGCAACCTGTTCTGGATCAACCTGGCGCTCGGCGTCGCGCTCACCGCCACCTTCGCGTCCGCGGGATCGCTGCTCGCGCGTTTCTACGGCGACGCGCGCGTCGCGTCGGTCGCGCTCGCGATGTCGGCGGCGATCCTGTTCTCGAGCATGTCGGTCGTGCCGCTCGCGCTGCTGAAGCGGGGCCTGCAGTTCTCACGCGTGTCGGCCAACGACGTCATCGCCCGCGCCCTGTCGGTCGCCGTGTCGATTGCGTTCGCCGTGCGCGCGTTCGGCTACTGGGCGCTCGTCGCCGGCGCGGTCGCGCTGCCGCTGGCGACGGCGATCGGCGCATGGGTCCGCTGCCGCTGGGTGCCCGGACTGCCGGCTCGCGTCTCCGGCACGAAGGGCATGGTGCGGTTCGCGATGAACACCTACGGCCACTTCGCGACGAACTACTGCACGCGGAATCTCGACAACCTGCTCGTCGCCTGGTTCTTCGGCGCGCAGTCGCTCGGGTTCTACAAGAAGGCGTACGACTTGTGCGTGCTGCCGGTCGCGCAGCTCGCCGATCCGCTGAACGCCGTCGCCGTACCGGTGCTCAGCCGGCTCGCCGGCGATCCCGAACGGCACCGCCGGTACGTCCTGCGTGCGCTGACGACGCTCGCGTTTGTCGGCATGGGGCTCAGCGCGTGCCTGTCGCTCGTCGGCCGGGATCTGATGCTCGTGCTGCTCGGGCCGCAATGGCAGGAATCAGGACGCATCTTCAGCTTCTTCGCGCCGGGTATCGGCGCGATGCTCCTGTATCTCACATACGGGTGCATTCACCTGTCCATCGGCAGGGCGGACCGCCTGTTCAGGTGGGCGGTGATCGAGCTGGCGGTGCTCGGTTCGCTGTTTGTGGCGGGGCTTCACTGGGGACCGGTGGGTGTGGCGACCGCGTGGGTCGTCGCGTGCTGGGTGCTGACCATTCCGGCGCTCTGGTACGCGGGCAAGCCGGCGAATCTCGGCATGGCGGCGATCGTGGCCGCGTTGTGGAAATACGCCGCCGCCGCGCCGCTGGCGGTCAGCGCCGCCGCGGCGATCGTTCATCGCGTGCCGGAGTTAGCGGCGGCGCCGGGCTGGACGGGCGCCGCGAACCGGATCGCGGCGCATTCGCTCGTGTTCGGCGCGCTCTATCTCGCCGCGGTCATTGCGTTCCACGGCGGTTGGGCGCCGCTCGCCGATACCGCCTCGCTCGTCCGCCATCTGCTGCCGGCCCGCCGGCCTCAGTGCACGACCCTGACGTTGGTGGGCGGGGTGGGTCCCGCCGTCGAATAGCAGTTGTTCGCGTTGAAGTTCAGGATCGCGGCCGTCCTGGACGTGTTCTCGTAGCAGAGTTGCGCGGGAATCTTGTACGCGAGCCCCGCCAGGAGCTGTCCGCCGGCCACATCCGGGCCGATCGGCGGCCACACGACGCTGCCGAACAGCGTGGTGAACCACGCCGGTCGTTTCGCCAGGTACAGCGACGCCGGCAGCGTGTGATCGGCCGGCACCGGATTCGCGTACAGGCCCAGTCCCGAGGGCACTTCGCTCGCGTCCCAGCGGACCGCGGCGGTCACCGTGTCGTAATTTCCCCAGCGCATGCTGCTGGTTTTTGTGAATGGATCGTCGGGAATCGCCGGCGGCCCGGCCCAGTACTTCCCCTCGTTCCCCGAAAATCCCAGCGTGTAGATGGACACGTCGCTGCTCGAGGCGCTGCCGGCGTCGGTGGTCGTGGCGGGCGCCCATTCGTAGCGTGAGTGATAGCCCGGCGTGCCGAGCACGTTGCCGATGATGTTGTAGTAGCGGTTGAACGCTTCAATCTGCACCGGGTTCGTCTGCTGCGTCTTGCCGCCCGCCGAACCGCCCGCCGGATCGCGGCCGTTCCAGTAGTTCCTGAACGCCGTGATGAAATCGGCCGTGCCGTGAATGTCGTCGCCGGTCAGCGCGATGCCGATGTTGCCTTCAAACAGGTGGTACGTATCTCCGGCGCCGTGGTGGTACGAGCTGGCCTGCTGCCACTGCGTCGCGCCGCCCTTCGTGTAGTAGTCGTCGACGGAGAAGTTGTACGACTGCACGACGCCCACGCTGTCCTCGTTCTGTAAGGGCGTCGCCACGTGCTCGAAGATGTTGTTTTCGATCAGCAGATCCGACGACAGCAGGTTGTCCGTGCCGTAGCTGTCCGACGCGGCGAGCTGGGTGCCGTAGATGTAGCTGTCCCGGACGGTGATGTGCGCCGACTGCCACGACCAGATGTGTTTGGCGTAGGCGTTGATGCTGCGGACGTTCTTCACCCAGCAGTTGTACGCGTTGAAAAAGAAGATCACGCCTCCCGCCATCGAGCCTGAGTTGTCGATCGACAAATCCTCGACGCCGTCCATGGTGATCGGCTTCTTGCTCGACCACCACGCGCCGGGACTCTGGCTCGATCTCCAGTTCGGCATGTAGAGGCCCGGCGTGATGCCGACCGTGTAGGGACCGGACCCGCTGATCGAGGTGACCTGCACGAGCTGCGTCTGATTGCGGTTGCCGGGAGCGCGCGACAGATACGTCGCGCCCTGCTGGCTGCAGACGTTGATCGCCTGGCAGACCCACAGGTTGCCGTTGTCCGCGGACGCGCCGGTCGCGCAGCCGGAGTTCGTCGCGCCCGTCGGGTTCCCCGACAGGCCGTCGTTGCACTGATCGAGGATGATCGTGCTGCCCACCTGCAGATTGGTCACGGCGCTGAGCGTAATCGTCGTGGCGCCGCCCGCATATCCCGCCGTCCAGTTGGCGTAGTTTCCCCAGTTTCCCGCGTCACCCGAATTCGAGTTGCCGTTGAAGACGCAGATGCTCGCGCCTCCGAGTCCGGCGCAGGCGTCGACGCCGGTGAAGACGAGGAACGTGCGATTGGGGCCCGCGCCGCGCAGCGTGACGTTGTTGTGCGCGCCGAAGGTAATGCCCGCCGTCAGGTTGTACGTCCCGGCGTTGAGATAGACGACGCCGCCGGCCGCGCACGAGGCAATCGCGCTGCTGATCTGCGCCGCCGTGGCGCCCGGATTGAGCGTCGCGCAGATCGTCGTCCGCACGGGAATGCCGCCGATGACGCCGGCCTTGCTCCAGTCGATCCTGCGGTTCGCGGCGATGATGCTCTGCGCGTGCGCCTGCGCCGCCACGCCGAGCAGCAGCGCAGACAACAGCATCCATCGTGTGCGTCCCATATGACCGTTCCTCCCCAAGGCTCCGCCCCGGCTTCGCCCTTTTCAGTTTTGTCGAGATGCGGAAAGAAGCGTCGGCTCCCCTCCGTGCAGATTGCTGTAATGCCGCGCCCCGCGGAGGCACGCGCGATCCCGATCTGCATGCACCAGGCCAACGGTACGACGGACCGCGATTTCGAAACTGTCATCCGGTGGTGCCACCCGGCTGGGCACCTCCGGAGGATGTCGTCCGGGCCGGACGCGTCCTACATTGATCGGGAAAGGAGCCACCATGAATGCGAGCATCGCCTCGATCGAGGCGCACGTCGGCAAGGCCATTGACGACCTTCTGACGTCGCTGCCGGGGCCGGACGAGCTGTCCGCCGGGCAGCGTCGCGGAATCATCGCCCGCTATACCGCCGTCCTCGAGGGCAACTTCATCTACTGGATGACCGGCGCGCTGCTGGCCGCCGGCTCGGACGAGGCACGGGCGAAGATCGTCGACAACCTCCGCGAAGAAGTGCGCGATTGCCATCCCGGCATGATGCGCCGCTTCGCGATCGCCGCCAACGCCGTGCCCACCGATACGGACGCGCAGGCGGTCTATCGCAGCCTGATGGACGTCCGCTCGTTCATCGGCCGCCTCGAGCCCGTCCCGATCACCGTGATGATGGCGTTCTTCGAAGGCTTTATCTGCCAGTTCATGCCGTATCTCGCGGGCCTTGCGCAGCGTCAGGGCTCATCGGAGATGGAGTACACGGACGTCCACGGCGTCTGCGACATCACCCACACGCAGGAGCTCTACCGCGCGCTCGACGCCGAGCTCGCGCTCGCTCCGCAGACCTCCGGGGAACGCACCTTCGAAGGCGTCGAGCTGCTTCGCACGCTCATCGAGAACATCGTCCTCAATCATGCCGATTCCTCTGGCGACGCGGATACGCGACTGGTTGCGTGAAATCGTCCTGACGATCCGCCGCCAGTACCTGGTGCGGGTCTGGAAGATGGACATCGGAGAAGGCACGGCCATCTCCGGCAGCGCGAAGCTCGACAAGACGAACCCGCGCGGCGTGCATATCGGCACGTATTCCGTGGTGACGTTCGGCGCGGCCATCGTCACGCACGACTACGTGAACAGCTGCCATCGCGACGTCTACATCGGCGACAACTGTTTCATCGGCGCGCACGCGATCGTGCTGCCGGGCGTCCGCATCGGCGACGGCTGCGTCGTCGCCGCCGCGAGCGTCGTCGCGCGCGACGTGCCGGCGGGATCGCTTGTCGCGGGCAACCCCGCGCGGCTCGTCGAGCGCAACATCCGCACGACGCATTACGGCGTCCGCGTGCCTTCAGTCCCGAGGACTCATGTCGCTTAAGGCTGTCGTCGTGTCGCAGATCCGGGAGATTGCCGAGGAGGACGCCAGGAGCCTCCCGCCGCTCACCGACGATCTGGTGCTGCTCGACTCGGGCCTCGATTCGCTCGCGATTGCCATCCTCGTCGCGCGGCTCGAAGAGACCCTCGGGTTCGATCCGTTCACCGAGTCGGACGAGGTGGCGTATCCGGTGACGCTCGGTGACTTCATCGCGTTTTATGAGCACGCTGCCGCATCACGTGGACTCGATCCGCAGCGCGCTCACTGACGCTGCGGATGCCGGCCGGCGCTTCCTCCGGACCGCCGCCGCCGATGTCTGTCTCAGGGACCTCGTGGAGGCCACGAGCCTGGGCGGCCGCGCCGCTGAGTTCGCTGGACGATCAGTATTGGTCGCTACGCGGACTCAGCTGGCTGCGGCGTTGGCGTTGGTCGAACTCGACGGCCTCGCGCGGCGGATCGTCGTCTGCACGCCGGACCTGACACCCGACCACCGCGCCGAGATTTTCGCAAAAGCGGAAGTGGACGAGGTCGTATCGGAACAGGACGTCCGGCCCCTCGAGCCCCGAACTCCGAGTGCCGGCCCTCGGGTCGAGACCGAATGGATCCTGCTGACGTCCGGTACGACCGGTGTGCCGAAGATGATCGTGCACACGCTCGCGAGCCTGACGCCCGTTCGGTCCCCCGAAGACGGGGAGGTCGTGTGGGGCACGTTCTACGACATCCGCAGGTACGGCGGGCTTCAGATTCTCCTCCGGACACTGCTCGGCCGCGGGTCGTTCGTCATGTCCGACACCGGTGAGGCGACGGGTGCGTATCTCCTCAGGCTCGGCGCCGCCGGCGCGACGCACGTGTCGGGCACGCCGTCGCACTGGCGGCGCGTGCTCATGACACCGGAGTCGCGTGCCATCGCTCCGCGCTACATACGCCTGTCGGGAGAAATCGCGGATCAGGGCATTCTCAATGCGCTCCACACCGCGTACCCGCGCGCGGCGGTGAGCCATGCCTTCGCGTCGACGGAAGCCGGCCTGGGCTTCGAAGTCGACGACGGCCTCGAAGGTTTTCCCGCGCACCTGGTCGGCGGTTCGGGCGACGTGCAGCTTCGCGTGCGCGACGGGTCGCTTCGCATCCGCTCGTCGCGCAACGCGGCGGGCCGTCTCGCGGACACCTCGCCGCTCGTCGACGACGAGGGGTTCGTGGACACGGGGGATGCCGTCGAACGCCGCGGGGACCGGTACTACTTTCTCGGACGGCTCAGCGGCACCATCAACGTCGGCGGTCTGAAGATCCACCCCGAGGAAGTCGAGGCGACGATCAACAGACATCCCGCGGTCCGCATGTCGATGGTGCGATCGAAGAAGAGCCGGATCACCGGTGCGCTCGTCACCGCGGACGTCGTGCTGAAGCGCGAGGCCGGTTCGGGCGCGCACGACGATGCCCTGACGGATCTCCACCGCGAGATTCTGGCCCTCTGCCGCGAGCACCTCGCGCCGCACAAGATCCCGGGGATTCTGCGGTTCGTCTCCGCGCTGGACATTGCCGGCGCCGGCAAGCTGGCCCGCCGTGCGTAGAGTCCTCGTCACCGGCGGAAGCCGCGGTCTCGGTCTTGGAATCGTCCGGCGGCTGCTCTGCGAGGGTTATGGCGCGGTCGCGGTCGCGCGAAAGATGAGCGATCAGCTCGCCTCGACGCTCGACGAAGCCGAACGAAAGTGTCCCGGCTCGCTTCAGTTCGTGCCGTTCGATCTTGGTGACGTCCAGAGTATTCCCGAACTGGTCAGGAAGATCCGTACGGACGTCGGACCGATGTTCGGCCTCGTCAACAACGCCGGCATCGGCACCGAGGGCGCGCTCGCGATCATGCACAACTCGCAGATCGAAACGCTGATTCGCGTGAACACGCTGTCGCCCCTCGTCCTGACGAAGTACGTCGTCCGGCACATGCTGGCCGACGGCGGCGGCCGCGTCGTGAACATCGCGTCGATCGTCGCCGGTACCGGATACAGCGGGCTCTCGGTGTACGCCGCCACGAAGGCGTCGTTAATCGGATTCACCAGGTCGCTGGCGCGTGAGGTGGGCCGGCGCGGCATCACGGTCAACGCCGTCGCGCCGGGATTTCTCGATACGGAATTGACCCGCGGCATGGGAGCGGAGCAGCGCGAGCAGATCGCGCGTCGAAGCGCGTTGAAGCGGTTCGTCGACGTGCATGAGGTCGCCGACGCGGTGGAGTTCCTGCTCGGGCCGAAGGCCGGGAGCATCACGGGAACCGTGCTCACCGTGGACGCGGGAAGCACCGCATGACGCCCGCCCGTGCCTGGGCGCGCGCGCTCGAACTGACGGCGCCGATCGCGCGCCGCCGCGATCGCACGCTGCCGGACGTCGTCGAGGAGCGTGCGGCCGACAAAGGCGAAGCCCCCGCGATCCTCTCCGCCGGCGAGTGCCTCACGTACGGGGCGCTCGCCGCGCGGTCGAGGCGATACGCGCGCTGGGCGCTCGAGCAGCATCTGCGCAAAGGCGACGTCGTCGGCCTGCTGATGCCGAACCGTCCCGAATACATGGCGGTCTGGCTCGGCATCACGCGCGTCGGCGGGGTTGTCGCGCTGCTCAACACGAATCTCGCCGGATCGTCGCTCGCGCACGCAATCAACGTCGCCCGGCCGGCGCACCTGATCGTCGCCGGCGAACTCGCGGATCGCGTGACGGCCGTGCGTGGGGAGGTGGCGCCCGCGCCGAGAGTCTGGGTCCATGGTCCCGGGTGCAACCGGTACGTGCGCATTGACGACGATCTCGAGGGATATGCGGACGACGCTCTCGACGTCCGCGAGCGCCCGACGGTGACGATCGACGATCGCGCCCTGTACATCTACACCTCGGGCACGACCGGCCTGCCGAAAGCCGCACACGTCAGCCACGCGCGAATCATGCAGTGGAGCCACTGGTTCGCCGGGCTGATGGACGTGCGCGCGCACGACCGCATGTACAACTGCCTCCCGATGTACCACAGCGTCGGCGGGGTGCTGGCGACCGGCGCGATGCTGGCCGCCGGCGGATCGGTCGTCGTCCGCGACGGATTTTCGGCGCGCCATTTCTGGAGCGATGTCGCGCGCTGGGACTGCACGCTGTTCCAGTACATCGGCGAACTCTGCCGGTACCTCCTGAACGGCCCGCCGCAGCCGCACGACACCGATCACCGCATCCGCCTGTGCTGCGGCAACGGCCTGCGTCCCGACGTGTGGGACCGTTTCAAGGAACGCTTCCGCATTCCGCGGATCCTCGAGTTCTACGCGGCGACCGAAGGCAACCTGTCGCTCGTCAACGTCGAAGGCAGGCCGGGCGCCGTCGGCCGCGTTCCGCGGTTCCTCGCCCACCGATCGCCCGCGGCCATCGTGCGATACGACGAAGACGCCGGCGCGCCGCTGCGCGACGAACGTGGGTTCTGCGTGCCGTGCGGGATCGGCGAAGCCGGCGAAGCGATCGGACGGATCGACAACGACGGCGCGAACATCGGCGCCCGCTTCGAGGGGTACACGGACGCCCTGGCGTCGACCAAGAAGATCCTTCGCGACGTGTTCGAGGCCGGCGACGCGTGGTTCCGGACCGGCGACCTGATGAAAAGGGACGAAGCCGGCTATTTCTACTTCGTCGATCGGATCGGCGATACCTTCCGCTGGAAAGGCGAGAACGTCGCCACCTCGGAGGTGTCGGACGCAATCTGCCGGTTTCCGGGAATCAGGGACGCGAGCGTCTACGGCGTCACGATACCCGGCGCCGACGGCCGCGCGGGCATGGCCGCCGTCGTGGCCGACGCAGACGTGGATCTCGCCGCGCTTCGCACGCACCTCGCGGAGCGGCTGCCCGACTACGCATGCCCGGTGTTCCTGCGCGTCCGCGATCGGCTGGACATCACCGGGACGCTCAAGCACACGAAGAACGCGCTCGTGCGCGACGGATACGACCCCGAGGCCGTCCGAGACGCGATGTACTTCAACGATCGCGCCTGCCGGACGT
>DATNBT010000500.1:0-2683 GCA_035571855.1 Vicinamibacterales bacterium | reverse complement strand
GCATCCTTCGAGCGTCGTCGTCGAGACGTTGACGATGCGCACGCGCGAGGCCTCGCGGCGGATGTCGAACGTGCGAGCGGCGCTCGTGGCTTCGAGTGTGAATGCATCGACGGTTCCGAGGCCGCCGCGCCGTTCGAACAGCGGATAGCCGTCCGCATCCAGACGCGTTTCGTCGGTGGACGAGCCGGGAACGGGATCGAGCACGCCGTCCGTCACCGTCGCCTGCAGCGAATACTCACCGTCGGAGGGATATTGCACCGTCGCGTTCATGTCGACGAGGGTCAACGCTGTGCCTTCGAACTGCTCGGCCACGGTCTGATGACGGAGAACCACCGCCGCGGATCGGCCTCGCGCCCAGGCGGCCGCCGATCCTCCCGCGACCGCTGCCGCGAGCGCGACGTACGCCCAGCGAGCCGTGCGCCGGCGCGATCCGAAGAACACGGCAACTGCGGCGATCGCGCCGAAATACACGATCGTCACGCCAGTGATCCGGGCGGATGGAAACGCGGCCGCCGCCACCGGCTGCGTCGCCGGCAACGCACGGTCGATGTCGCCGGCGTTCCGGAGTGCGCGCCAGAAGGCCCAGGCATTCTGTTCGTCGGGTTGCAGGGCCGAGACCCCTGCGTCGAACACCACGGTATCCGCGGCGTCATAGCCTCGCCAGGATCGCGGGACCCGGCCGGCACGGATCGTTGCCGTCGTCGGCTCGTCACCACCGACGACCTGCACTGGAACCGTCACACGGCCCGTCTCGCGGCCGTTCTCTTCGAGCCGCACGACGACGACGTCGCGGACGTCGCCGGTCCTTATATATAGGTCGAATTCACGGCGGGAGGGCGCCGGCACCAGCACCCGGCGACGCACGTGCGAGCGACCCCACTCGGCAATCAACTCGCCGCGGACGTCGTCGGTACGAGCGTCGATCATCACGCGGACGGGAAGCCATCGGCCGGGCCGCCCGAGCCCGTCGAGTCCTGCTTCGGCACGAAGGACTGCCGCGTCGGCGGCAGGTGCGACGAGCAGCGCCAGCGCAAGAAGGCGCCCGATGACCAGCACTGCTCCGACCTTACTGCAGCGTCGCTTCGATCGCCATCATCGTGAAGGTGGTCACGAGCACCTTGTTGTCCTGCATCTCGGCCTTGTCGGTGTTGACCCAGAACCCTTCAGGATGCTGAAGCGCGATCAGCTTGCGTCCCAGATCTTCGCGCCAGTTGTGGCGCCGGCCCTTCGAATCGACGATGACGGGATCGCCCATCGCCTGAAGCGCCTTCGCGAAGACCATGTAGTAGTAGTAGACCGTCTTCTGTCCGATGCCGGGGTTCTCGTCGACCGTGTAGTTGTCACGCACCCACTTCATGACCGCCTGCACGCGCGGGTCGCTCTTCTTCACGTTGGACCACGCGTAGCTCATGATCCCGGCGTAGGTGGCGCTCCCGTAGGAGCGGGTTTCACCGGCCTGGCTGTAACCCGGGTAATAGATGAATCCGCCGTCGTTGGCCGCCCACTTCTGATCGTTGGTCTCGCTGTTGTTCTGCGAACGCTGGAGAAACATCACCGCCTTCTTCCACGCGTCGTCGTTCACGGCGACGCCGGCTTCTTTCATCGCGCGCAGGCCGTACTCGAGGCTGATGATGTCGGCGCGGCCTCCGTCGCTCGTGCCGCCGTAGCCCATGCCGCCGTAGAACTTGTCGCTCGGTTTCACGCCCTCGCCTTCGTCGAGCAGATGTTCGGCCAGATATTTCCGCGCTTTTTCAATTGCCGCTTTGTCCTGCGGCTGGCCGGCGGAACTGAGCGCCATCAGCGATGTCGCGGTGATGTAGTGCGGGATGTCCTTGACGTAGATGCCGCCGTCCGGCTTCTCGAGGCTTCGGAGGTAATCGAGCGTCTTCGACACCGATTTGACGTTGGCGGCCTTATCGCCGGGCATGTTGATCAACGCGGCGGCCACCATGGCGGTGACGCCCGGATGGTTCTCCCACGTGCCGTCGGCCTTCTGCTGCGACTTCACGTACGCGGCGCCCCGCCGCACGCTGTCGATCAGTTTCTGACGCGTTTCGGCCGACAGCCCGGACGCGGATCCACGCGCGGCCGTCTGCGCGGAGACCTGAGGCGTGAGAAGAAGCAACGCACTGAGAGAGCAGAGCAGAAGACGATTCATAACGTTCCTCGCTGAAGGTGATGAAGGCGCGCCGCCGCGCCGCCGCCGGTCGCCGCCATGACGACGAAGACGCCGGCCGACCACGACCAGACGGGATAGCTGAACTGCCGGTGCGCGATCGGCGACAGGCGATACAGGGGCTCGCTGCGAAAGATGTCGAAATTGGCGGCGGACATCGCGGCCACCAGGGGATTGATGCCGAGAAGGAAATTGAGCGACGCCGTCGGGATTTCGCCGGCCGCGGGGCCGGCGGCAATCACGCCGAGCGTCAGCGCGAGGGAGAGCGCGAGGCTGCACGCGGCAGCGTCGAGCCTGTCGTGGAAGATCGCGCGAAAGCACATCCCCGCCGACACCAGTGCGACGGCCGCGGCGGCCAGAATCAGCTGCGATGCGACCGGCGGCGGGACTGCGGCAGCAATACCCGCACGAACGAACAGCACGAGCGCGAGCAGCAGCGGCACAGACGCGACAAGGATGACCGGACGAGTCAGCCGTTTCGGGTTGGACAAGACGCCGATGAGCGGA
>DATNBT010000499.1:0-4926 GCA_035571855.1 Vicinamibacterales bacterium | reverse complement strand
TACGTGCTGTAGGCTTCCTTCGAACGTCGCTCTCCGTCCGCGGTCATCGGCGGGAAGCGGCCGTCCGGCGGATCGACGATCAGCGAGGCCTGGCGCGTCGGCCTGCCGCGCTCGCCCCAGTTGGCCGGCGCGCCGATACCGACCCGCTCGCCTTGTTTGAACGTCGTCTCCGCATCGGTCTCCGCCTGCCGCTGGGTTGCGGACTGCCGGGCCTTCAGCTCCTCGTCGTTGAGCTGTGCGCGCGTGCCGAAATTTTCGGGCCGCTCGTACGGCGTGCCCTGCATGTCATTGCTTGGCCAGAGGCCCTGCAGATCCGGATCGCCCCACGGTGTGCGAGGAACGTTGTAGCGCGATTGCGCGGCGAGCGCGCCGACGAGAAGTACCGAACCGACCAACACGAAGGCTGACTTCACACGAGCCTCCTCGATGCAGCAGGAGGGGCCGTCCCGCCCCTCCTGCCTATCCTGCCTTAGAAATCCCAGCGCACGCCGAACTTGACGATGCGGCCCTGCAGCACGCTTGTCGGCAGCAGCCACGCGCCGCCGTTCGTGCCCGAGTACGCCGACTGCTCCGACAACACCGCGTCCGAGTTCAGCGCGTTGTAGAGGTCGATGTTCGCGTCGATCGTGCTCTTCGAGCCGAACTTGAAGATCTTGCTGAACCGGAGGTCGAGCTGGTTCAGGCGATCGCCGAAGGTGCTGCCGAACAGCGGCGTGCCCGTGCCCGAGCCTGAGGCGCTCGACAGCGGAATCGCCGGCTCAATCGCGAGCACCGACTTGTTGCCGGCGACCGTGGCCACGCGGCCGAGGGCCGCCTGAACCTGCGCCTGCGTGTAGAGCACGGACGCCTGCCGCGCCGGCCCGGGCAGGCTCTGGAAGTTGCCGCTGATCCGGATGTTCTGCCACGGCAGGATGTAGGCCGCCAGCAGCTTGAACTGCGGCGCCCAGCCGCTCTCGAAATCGCACAGTTGCACCGGCGTGAGCGTCGTGTAGAACATCTCCGGCAGCTTCGAGGCGACGTCGCAATCGTTGAACGTCGTCCGGCCGAACGTCACGCCGCCGTTGGCGGTGACGCCGCCGGCCAGCCGCGACGTCATCGTGAGGTCGAAGCCGTTCCAGTGCTGCAGAAGCTCGCCGTAGTTCGACGCGTAGGTGTTGAGGTTGCTGGTGGTCAGGCCGGACGCTCCGCTCTTCAACGTGGGATTCACGTCGTAGTACGTCAGCGTCTGTCCCGACGTCGGCAGCCGCGCGTCGGTCGGCACCGTCAGGCTGTACTGCGTGTAGTCCGCGGCGGTCGTCGCCGTGTTGTCCGTCACGAGGAAGTTGCCATAGATGCGGCGGAAATAGGTGAAGCCCGCAGACACGCGCGGGGAGATCTGCTGCTGAATGCCCGCCGAGAATTCCCAGTTCCACGGACGCTTGCCCCAGCCGTTCAGCGTGGCGGGATCCTGCTGCGTCAGCGGAATCGCGCTGCCGAAGGTCGGCGTCAGCCACGGACCGCATTCGCCGTTGGCCAGCGGGTTCTGGAAGTTGCACTGCGGGATGTTGTCCTTCGGCCCGCCGACGCCGTCGTTCACGTTGATCGAGGTGCTCGTCGCGAACGACGCGCCCGGGTTGAGCGCCGCGGCGGTCGCGATCGTCTCGCCCGCCACACCGCGCGCCGCCGAGACCTTGAGCGCCGTCTTGCCGTTGCCGAAGACGTCATAGGCCGCGCCGAACCGCGGGTTGATGTCCTTCCAGTCGGTCACGGTCGCGCCGGGAATCGTCTGGACGGCACGGTTCGGCAGGTACAGCGACGGCCCGATCGTGCTCGCGTCGTAGGATTCCTTCTGAATGTCGAGGCGGACCGCGCCGGTCAGCGTCAGCCGGTTCATGTTCCAGCGATCCTGCGCGTAGACGCCCGAGTCGTAGTCGAGGTTCGACTTGTAGATCCCGGGCGGCGCGAAGATCGTGACCTGGTTCAACTGATAGCCGAGCGTGCGCGCCTGAATCAGCGACGACAGCCCCAGCCACTGGTTCTGACGGGAACCGGACTGGAGGTCCATGCCGACCTTGATGTTGTGCGTGCCGGTGACGTAGTTCATGGCGGCACGGTAGTCGCTCATGTGCATCGGGTTGTCCGACGCGAGCGTCGGGCTCAGCGGGCCCCACGTGACCGCGGGGATCGCGACGCCGTTCACCGTCGCGCCCTGCTCGACGACGCGCACCGCGCTGCCGCCGCGGTTGTCCGCGAACGGCACCGGCTCCCAGAGATCCGAGCTGTCCTGGAAGTTGAAGCCGACTTCGAAGATCAGGCGGTTCGTCGCCGTATACGTGCCCAACGCCTGATAAATGCGGCCCGGCCACGTGATCGAGACGTTCGCCTCAGGCGCGGTCGCCGCAGTGACGCCGGGGAAATACGGCCACCACTTGCGCTGGACGATCGCCGTGCCGTTGACACGCAGCTTCGGCGTGATCGCCGCGGTGAGCCGGCCGGTGTTGTCCCACAGGTACTGCGGGTTGTACGCCTGATCCGCGGTGACGCGTGTCAGATTGCCGAACGTCGGCAGCGGATTCACGCTGAAGAACGCGCCGGCGGCGTAGGTGGAATTCGTCTGATACCGATCGGTGACGTAGAACCACAGGCGATCCTTGACGAGCGGGCCGCCGATCGAACCGTTGATGTCGAACAGCTTTCGCAGCGTGGCGGTGGCGGTGAGGCCCAGCGCCTGCAGCCGATCGCTGAGGTTGCTCGCCTGCAGCCCCGGACCGGAGCCGTTCATCAGGACCGTGCCCGAGAACGTGTTGCCGCCCGAACGCGGAATCGAGTTGCTGGTGACGCCGAGCGAGACGGCGTCTCCGCCCTGTCCGGACAGCTGCACGTCGACTTCGTCGTAGAGCAGCGGCGACAGCGTCTGCTGCGTCCGGCTGCCGCCCATCATGTTGCCGATGCGCATGCCGTCGAGCATCTGCACTTCGTCGCTGCCGGGGCCGCCGTGCGTGCTGAGCTGCGCGCCGACCGGCGAGCCCGACGAGCCGCCGACGTCCTGGCCGCCGCTGATGAACACGCCCGGCATCATCGCCGCCAGCTGATACATCGTCCCGCCGTTCGGAATCGCCTTGATCAGGTCCGGCGTCACGGCGCGATTGGTGATCGTGCCCTGCACGTCGACGAGCGGCGACTCGCCGGTCACCGTGACGGTTTCCGCGACCTGCCCGACCTTCAGTTCGGCGTTAATCGTCGCCGTGAAGTTCGCGAGCATCTCGATGCCTTCGCGCTTGACGGTGCCGAAGCCCGGAAGCGTGAACGTCACGCTGTACGTGCCGACCGGCAGGCTGACGATCGCGTAAGCACCGGCGCCGTCGGTCGTGGCGGCACGGACTTTTTCGATCAGTGCGGGGCTGGTGACTTCGACTGACACGCCTGGCAGTACGGCGCCCGTCGCGTCCTTGACCGTGCCGGCGATCGTGCCGAGCGTCTGCGCGCGTGCGCCCGCGGCGATCCCGAGCACGAGGAGAACGATCAGGCCTCTGATGAACTGTCGCATGGTCCTCTCCGGAGTTGGCGAATTGTTAAAGTGGGCGAAACGTTACACGGGTGACTGTGCAGCGTCAAGAAACAAACCCCTCCGGAACCATCAAGATCTGCTCTATTCAAATCTTTGAATTCAGGGACGCTGGAGCACGCCGACCGTTACGTCGACCAGCTGGTTCGCGGCGAATTCGTTGCCGTCCAGGCTCGCGGCAAGCCGGCCGTGGCGATCGATGACAACTGTATTGAGCGTATGGAGCACCTGGCCTTCGTCTTTCCAGAACTCCACGCCGAACGAACCGGCCACGCGCGCAATGTCCTCCGGCGAGCCGGTGAGGAAATGCCAGCCCGACGGCTGCGACGTCCACACGCGGGCGTATTCGGCCAGTGCGTCTCCGCGGTCGCGCTGCGGATCGAGCACGACGGTCAGCAGCACGAGGTCGCGGCCGATTCGATCCTTCAGACGGGATTGCAGCGCCCCGAGGTTGCTGGCGAGCCGGAAACAATACGCCGGATTCGAGCAGCGCACGTACCCGAACCCCATCGCGACGACTTTCCCGGCAAGCGCCGACAGCGACACGCGCTGCTGCCGCTGGTCGGTGAGCGTGAACTCAGGGACGCGGTCGCCGATGGCCAGCGGCTTCGGACGATTCGCCGGCGGCGCTATCGCCCCCAGCACCTTCAGCCGATCGATCTCGAGCTGCTTGCGATCGAGCGGCGCGCGTCCGCGGACGCTGACGTCCTGCGCGTACGACACCTTGCCGTCGACGACGTACACGAACTCGATCGCGGCGCCCGGCGTGAGGCCGGCGAGCGGCGCGCCGCCGCGCACGGCGACGGTCATCGCCATCGCCGCCATGAACCCCGGCACCGCCTCGGTCGACACGACCATGCGCCTCCCCGCCGGATCCACCGAGACGACGATGCCTTTCATCGGGTGGCGCTCGGCGGCCGCGAGCGTCGCCAGGCACAGCGCGGACAGCAGCGCGGCGAGCAGACGGACGCGCACTACTTCGATCCTCCGAGGCGAACGGCCTTGCGCTCGACGCGTGCGTAGTCCTTCGCAAACTCGGTGATCTCGAGAAACTGGTTCTTCTGCACGTTCGCGAAATGCTGGCGCGTGTTGCTCGCCGGCCACCAGACGTCGATGCTGACGTCGGTCGCGTTGGCGCCCAGGCCGACGTGCTGCTCCATGGGATTGGCGCCGAACGACCCGCCGCTTCCAATCGTCCGATGCAGCGCCCGCATCGCGCGCGTGCCGCCTTCCGGCGCGCTCTCGACGTGCACCGTCAGCCGGGCGCCGATTGCCGCCCGATTGCTGCCCCGGCCCGAGCCTCGCGGAGGCTTCACGCCGACCAGGCGAATGTTGATCCAGTCGTTGCCGTTGCCGGGATTCTCAAATAGCCGCAGCGCATG
>DATNBT010000498.1:0-3779 GCA_035571855.1 Vicinamibacterales bacterium | reverse complement strand
TGATCTGCTGCAGAAGTCGGTTGGCCCGTCGCAGCAGGCGATGAAGGATGCCGGCGTCGACGCGTCGAAGATCGACGAGGTTGTGCTGGTTGGCGGACAGACTCGTATGCCGGCGATCCAGGAGCTGGTGAAGAAGCTGTTCGGCAAGGAGCCGCACAAGGGCGTGAACCCGGATGAGGTCGTCGCGATCGGCGCGGCGGTGCAGGCCGGCGTGCTCGCCGGCGACGTCAAGGATCTGCTGCTGCTCGACGTCACGCCGCTCTCGCTGGGCATCGAGACGCTCGGCGGCGTCATGACGCCGCTCATTCAGCGCAACACGACGATTCCGACGCGCAAGAGCGAGATCTTCTCCACGGCGGCGGACAACCAGACGAGCGTCGAAGTCCACGTGCTCCAGGGCGAACGTCCGCTCGCGCGCGACAACCGGACGCTCGGCCGGTTCCATCTCGTCGGCCTGCCGCCGGCGCCGCGCGGCGTGCCGCAGATCGAAGTCACCTTCGACATCGACGCCAACGGCATCGTCAACGTCTCGGCGAAGGACCTCGGCACCGGCAAGGAGCAGAAGATCACCATCACCGCCTCGAGCGGCCTCAGCAAGGAAGAGGTCGAGCGGATGATGAAGGAAGCCGATTCGCACGCCGACGAAGACAAGAAGCGGCGTGAAGAGATCGAAACGCGCAACCGCGCCGACCAGGCGGTCTACGGCGCGGAGCGGATGATCAAGGACACCGGCGACAAGCTGTCCTCGTCGGACAAGCAGGCGATCGAATACGCGATCGAGCAGGTGAAGAAGGCGACGGAAGGCACCGACGCGAACGAGCTGCAGCGTGCGCTCGACGGCCTGACGCAGGCGCAGCACAAGGCGGCCGAGTCGCTCTATCGCCAGCAGCAGGCGCCGCCCGCTGACGGCGGGGCGGGACAGTCGGGGCCGTCGGCCGGTGCGGCGTCGAGTGACGCGCCCAAGGGTGACGTCATCGACGCCGAGGTCGTCGACGAGGGGAAGCCTCAATAAATCTGGTGATTGGGGAATTGGGTAATCGGGTGACTGGGTGATGGACTTCTACATTGTCCTGGGCCTCGAGCGGGGCGCGACGGTGAGCGACATCAAGCGCGCCTACAAGCGGCTCGCGCGGCGCTTTCACCCGGACATCAACCCGGGTGATCGAATGGCCGCGGCGCAGTTCCGCCAGATCGCCGAAGCGTACGAAACGCTGAGCGATCCCGATCGCCGCAGGCGGTACGATGCCGCCGGGCACGCCGCGAACTCGTCGGAACCCATCACGTACGGCTTCGAAGGCTTCGATTTCTCAGTCAGCGTCGGCGGTGCGTCGGCGCCGACCTTCGGCGACCTGTTCGCCGACGTCATCGGCCCGCGCGAAACACGGCGGCAGGAGGGCAATCCGCTCCGCGGCGCCGATCTTCACCAGACGCTCGACCTCGGCTTCGAAGAAGCGATGACGGGCGGCACGCGCGCCGTCACGATCACGCGCCAGGAACACTGCCGCTCGTGCCGCGGCACCGGCCGCATGCAGACACAGGAGATGCGCTGCGGCCAGTGCCAGGGCACGGGCGTGATGAAGACGACGCGGGGGCATATGGTGTTCTCGCGTCCGTGCAGCGGATGCGACGGTTCGGGCAAGAAGCGCCTGATGAAGTGCCCGACGTGCAACGGCCAGCAGGTGGAGACGCGCAGCGAGCATCTGAATGTCGGGTTTCCGGCGGGGCTCGCCGACGGCGCGCGCATCCGCGTGGCCGGGAAGGGCCATGTCGGACGAAGCGGCGGCGAAAACGGCGATCTCTACATCACGGTGCACGTCCAGCCGCATCCGACGTTCCGCCGCGAAGGCGACGACCTGCACGTCGTCGTGCCCGTGGCGATACACGAAGCGGCCCTCGGCGCGAAGATCGACGTGCCGGCATTCGGCGGCACGGCCCGGCTTCGGGTTCCGCCGGGCACGCAGTCGGGACAGCGCTTCCGGCTGCACGAGCGCGGCGTCGTCTCGTCGCGCGACGGCCGGCGCGGCGATCTGATTGTGGAAGTGAAGCTTGTGCTGCCGAAGCTCCTCGACGAGCGGTCGAAGGAACTGCTGCGCGAGTTCGGGAAGATCAATAAGGAAAGCGTCCGTGAAGAAAACCGGTAAGGCGTACTACATGATCAGCGCGGTGGCGCAGAAGTACAACATCCACCCGCAGACGCTTCGACTGTACGAGCGCGAAGGACTGCTCAAGCCTTCACGCACCGACGGCAACACGCGGCTGTATTCGGAAGAAGATCTGGAACAGCTGGAAACGATTCTGTCACTTACCAGAGATTTGGGCGTCAACCTCGCGGGCGTCGAGATCATTCTGAATATGCGGCGCAAGATCGAGCAGATGCAGGGCGAGGTCAACGAGTTCATGACGTACGTCAAGCGCGAAATGGCGCGCGGTCTTGACGACTGGGAGCAGCGGCTGTCGACCGCGCTCGTGAAGTCGTCGCCGACCGACCTCGTCCGGGCTGCGCAGCCGCACGAAGATCGCGAAAAACGAAACGCGAAGTAAGGTATAGTTCGTCACGTGACGAAGCGCGCCGCAAGCGTTACTTCTTCCGAATCCGGTTCAGCCGCAGTCGCGCAGCTCGTCGAAGCCAATCTCCGGCTCGTCGTCAGCTACGCGCACCGGTTTCATGGCTGCGGTCTGCCGCTCATCGATCTCATCCACGCCGGCAACCTCGGGCTCGTCGAAGCGGCGCGGCGCTTCGATGCGTCGCGCGACGACAAGTTCGTCAGCTTCGCGTCGTGGTGGGTCCGGCAGGCCATCGTGCACGCGCTCGCCGATCGCACGACGACGCATCCCATGCCCGCCTCCGTCCTCGCGACGCCGACGGTCAACCGCGTCGCGTCGATGATTCCGGCCGCCGCCGGCAGCATCGACGTGCTCGACGAGATGGACGAGATCGATTCCGTGGACTTCGACGAGACGTTCGAAGAAATCGAGTCGCGCGTGAACGGCCTCCAGCGCCACGCCGACCGCCTCCGCAGTCACCTGAACTAAATGCCGTGCCCGCTCTGCGATGACACCGGCTGGAAGCCGGCGGGAGACAATTCCGGCCGCGTCGTGCGCTGCGACTGCTGGCGCGAAAACCTGAGCCGGCAGCGGCTGACCGAAGCGAACATCCCCAAGCGCTACCTGCACTGCACCCTCCACAACTTCACGGCGTACAACGAGTCGCTCGACCGCGCGGTGGCGCAGGCCAAGCGCGTGGCCGACGCGTTCCCGGACGTCCAGCGCGGGCTGTTTCTCGAAGGGCAGCCGGGCGTGGGGAAGACGCATCTCGCCGTGGCCGTGCTCAAGCAGGCGATTCAGACGACCGGCGCGCGCGGGCTCTTCTACGACACGCGCGACCTGCTGCGGGTGATCCGCAGCACGTACGATCCGTCGACGCGCACGACC
Organism: Vicinamibacterales bacterium; assembly: GCA_035571855.1. GTDB lineage: Bacteria > Acidobacteriota > Vicinamibacteria > Vicinamibacterales > CAVVIG01 > DATNBT01. The sequence goes on along the minus strand of DATNBT010000498.1, from coordinate 347 downwards.
GAGCTCGACATCCTCCGTCCGGTGATGACGGCCGAGCTGCTCGTGCTCGACGACCTCGGCGCGGAGAAGACCTCCGAATGGGTCGACGAGACGATGAACCTCATCGTCAACACGCGCTACAACGAGCGGCGGCTGACGATCTTCACGTCGAACTATCCCGACATCCCCGACGACACGGACCCGCAGTCGCTGCTGTTCCGCATCGGCGCGCGCATGCGGTCGCGGCTCCACGAGATGTGCGAGTTCTTCAATCTCGATGCCGCCGACTACCGCGAGCGTCCCGACAACGCGAGCGCCGACGACCTGTTGACGATGTGGAAGATGCGCGGCAAGTCGGCGTCGCTCCC
>DATNBT010000497.1:0-2915 GCA_035571855.1 Vicinamibacterales bacterium | reverse complement strand
CCGGTCCGCGCGTCGACCGCGAACGCCTGGTTGTTGTTGCCGGTGAGGTACGCGACGCCGTCCACGACCAGCGGCGAGTTCTCGAGACCGCGGCCGGGGAAGCCGGGCACGTCGGTCTGAAACAGCCACTGCGGCGTGAGCGTCGACACGTTGGCCGGCGTGATCTGCGTCAGCGGACTGTGACGCCGCCCGCTCAGGTCGCCGGAGAACGTCGTCCAGTTCGTGTTCGGCTGCGCGAGCAGCATCGCGGCGCCGATGATGACGGTTCTAAAAATCAAGGATCACCTTCAGTCCCGCTCGATCGCGATACGTTTCGAACGCCTGCTGCACCTGCGCGAACGGAAACCGATGCGTCACGAGCTTCGCGGGATCGATGCGCCCGCGCCTGATCGCCCGCTGCGCGATCGTCACGAACGGACGCAGGTCGTCCGGCACGCTCGTGTGAATCGTGAGCGACCGGCGCACGATCGGCTCGAGCGACACGGGAACCTGCGCGTCCGGCGGAATGCCGAAGTAGAGCAGCCGTCCCCTGGTGCGCGCGAGCGCGCACGCGAGGTTGAACTGCTGGTCCTCATGGCCGACGGCTTCGACGACGAGATCGGCCATCGCGCCGGCGGTGCGCTGCGCGACATAGTCAACGGCGTCCCGGCCGCCGGCCTCGCGCGTGACGAACGTGTCGGTCGCGCCGAACTCGCAGCTCCCCGCCACGCGCGCCTCGCGGACGTCGACGCCGATGATGCGCGCCGCGCCGAGGCTCGCGAGACACGCGTTGAACAGCAGCCCGATCGGTCCCTGTCCGAGGACGACGACGTTCAGGCCGATGACGTTGGGGATCGTGCTGAGCGCCGACAGCACGGTGGCCATCGGCTGGGCGATCACCGCGGCGGCATTGCTGAGATCGTCGTCAATGGGTACCAAACGGTCACTGCGAAGCAGCAGCTGCTCGGCGCAGCCGGCGAGCCCGGGCGGCATCGCGAGCACGCGGTCGCCGGCCTTGAACTCCGGGCTCGCGCTGTCGGTGACGCGCGCGATGATCTCGTGCAGGGACAGCCCGGGCTGGAGCGGGTACGACGGCTGCGCTTCGCTGAAGAACGGGATATCCGAGCCGCACAGACAGCCGGTTTCGGCTGTGACGATCACCTGCCCGGCGGCAGGAGACGTGGGGCCGGGCACGTCGATCAGACCGATTCGCCCGCGCGCGGAAATCTGGGCTGCCTTCATCGGGGGCTACTATACTTTGCGCGAGGGGGAAGTCGATGAAAGCGAGATTCCTGCTCGTGCTGTTGTGCGTCACCGCCGCGGCGGCGCTCGTGTCCGCGCAGAAGAAGTGGACGCTGACACATCTTTCGGACGGCCAGCCCGATTTCACCGGCTACTGGACCAACGCGACCTATACGCCGCTCGAACGCGATCGCGATCTCGGCACGAAGGAGTTCTTCACTCCCGAGGAAGCCGCCGCGTACGCGAAGAAGCGCGAGCAGATCGAGAACAGCCAGAGCAAGGACGACATCCACTACGACAACGTGCTCTGGCAGTCGGAGAACTACGCCAAGGTCGTCGTGCGCAACCGGACATCGATCGTGTTCGATCCGCCCGACGGACGCATCCCCGAGCTGACGCCCGCCGCCAAGGCGATCGTCGCCGCGCGCGCCGAGTACGCGAGGTTGCACGGGCCCTCCGACGAAGCGAGCTCGCGCAGCCTCGGGGAACGCTGCATCTCGTGGGGTAACGAAGGCCCGCCGATGCTCGGCTCGACCTATCAGGCGAACCTGCAGATCATGCAGACGCCCGGCCGCTTCGTGGTCCGTCAGGAGATCATGAACGGCATCCGCATCATCCCCGTCGACGGCACGCCGCACGTCGCGAAGAACGTGCGCCTGCTGCACGGCGACGGGCGCGGACGCTGGGAAGGCGACTCCCTCGTCGTCGAAACGACGAACTTCTCCGACCGAACGCCGTTCCGCGGCCCGCCCTCGACCGCGCGCCAGGACATCTTCACGAGCCGCGACCTCAAGGTCACCGAGCGGTTCACGCGCCTCGACGCCGACACGATCGTCTATCGCTTCACGGTCGACGACCCGACGACGTTCGTGAAGCCCTGGTCGGGCGAGATGGTGATGCGGAAGATGGACGGCCCGCTGTTCGAGTACGCCTGCCATGAGGGGAACTACGGACTGAAGAACATCCTGAGCGCCGCTCGCGTCGAAGAGCGTTCAGGAGGCCAGTCATTCCCATGAAGACTCTTGCATTCGCCGCTGTCGCGCTTCTCCTCGGTGCCCCCAACGTCGACAAGCCGTTCGTCGCGGGAGGGTCGATCGTCATGCAGCTCTCGGGCGGGGAATACGAAGTCGTTCCGGCCGCCGACAACCACATCCGCGTGACGCTCAGCGGAAACGTGGGCGATACGAAAACCGAAGTGGTCGTTACGGGTCAGCAGGCGGGAATCAAGGTCAGCAACACACCCAGCCACGGCAACTTCCACGCCAGGATCGAAATTCCGAAGAGCTCGGATCTGAAGCTGTCGCTGAGCGCCGGCGATCTGAGCGTCGGCGCGATCACCGGCAACAAGAACATCGAAGCCACCGCCGGCGACGTGAAGATCGACGTCGGCAAGGCCGATGATTACGGCAGCGTCGATGCGACCGTCCGCGTCGGCGATCTGTCGGCGGGCCCGTTCGGCGGGAAGAAGGAAGGCTTCATCGGCCAGAGCCTCACGTGGTCCGGCAAAGGCAAGTACACGCTGCACGCGAAACTGGGCGCCGGCGATCTGAAACTGAGATGAAGCTCCTGCTGATTGCTGTTTTGGCCGGCCAGAGCCTTGTCACGCAGAAGGCGTTGTCGCTTCCGCTCGCGAAGACGATGGCGGAAGCGGCGCTCGCCGAGTGCAAAGCCAAAGGCTTCAACACCTCCGTCGT
>DATNBT010000496.1:0-3632 GCA_035571855.1 Vicinamibacterales bacterium | reverse complement strand
AGCCGGGGACATCGCAGCAGCTCGACTCGCTCGGCGATCGGCTGATGTACCGGCTGTCGTACCGGAACTTCGGGACGTACGAGTCGCTGCTGGTGAACACATCGGTGCAGGTGCGCTCGACGAGCAGCCAGACGGGCGTGCGGTGGTTCGAGATCCGGAACCCCCGCGGCGCCGCGTCGGTCGCGCAGCAGAGCACGTTCGCGCCCGACAACACGCGGTATCGCTGGATGGGCAGCATCGCGCAGGACAAGCAGGGCAACATGCTGCTCGGCTACAGCGCGTCGAACGCGTTGCTGTTCCCGTCGCTCGGCTACGCCGGCCGGCTCGCGGCCGATCCGGTGAGCCAGTTGTCGAGCGAGTTCCTGTCGACGACCGGCACCGGCTCGCAGACGATGAACCGCTGGGGCGATTATTCGAGCATGGCGATCGACCCGGTGGACGACTGCACGTTCTGGTACGCCAACGAATACCTGGTGGCGACCGGGACCAGTTGGCATACGCGGATCGAATCTCTCAAATTCCCTGGTTGTAACTGATCGCGGGCGAGCCACGGAGCCACTGAGAACGGGAACGCGAGCAGAGGGGACACGGAGAAAACCATTAAGTCTCTGTGTCCCTCTGTCTCTGTATTTCCTCTGTGCCTCTGTGGCTCGTACGTTTTCTCGCGCGATGTCGGCTATATAATCCCGCCCGGGAGACTCCTATGAAGAGACTGGTGATCGCCGGGCTGTCTTTATTGAGCGCCGTCGCGCTGAGCGCGCAGCAGCCGCCTGCTGCTGGTGGGCAGGGCAGGGGCCGCGGCCCGGCGACCGCGCCGCCGGGAATCAACTGGCCGTCGCCGCCGCTGCCGGACGGTCCGATCAGCATCGAGACCGCGCTCGTGCGGCCGGTGAAGATCACGGTCACCAAAGGACTGAATCAGCCGTGGTCGATGGTGTTTCTGCCGGACGGGACGATTCTCGTCACCGAGCGCGGCGGCAAGCTCCGTCGCATCCGCGACGGCAGGCTCGATCCCAATCCCGTCGAAGGCGTGCCGGCGGTTGCGGCGCAGGGACTCGCCGGGCTGATGGACATCCAGCTCCATCCGAAGTTCGCCCAGAACCACTACGTCTACCTCACGTATCACAAGCCCGCCGCGGGTGCGGCGGCCGCGGCGCCGCCGGCGAACGGACGCGGCAACGGCGGGCCGCAGCCGACGCTGACGCTCGCGCGCGCGACGTGGGACGGCAACAAGCTCGTCGATCTGAAGGAGATCTTCTCCGGTCCGCAGGCGGGCAGCCCGTCGCGGATTCTGTTCGGCCGCGACGGCTCGCTGTTCATGTCGATCGGCTCGGGCGATCCGACGCCGGACGAGTATCGCGCGAACGACGTCAGCATCATGCTCAAGAAGCCGGCGCAGGATCCGATGAGCCTGCAGGGCAAGACGCTGCGCCTCAAAGACGACGGGAGCGTGCCGAAGGACAATCCGTTCTCCGGCAAGAGCGGCTATCGTTCGGAGATCTACACGCTCGGCCATCGAAATATTCTTGGCCTGACGATGAATCCCGAGACGGGCGCGATCTGGTCCGTGGAGAACGGGCCGAACGGCGGCGACGAGGTCAACGAGTTGCTGCCGGGGCACAACTACGGCTGGCCGGTCGTGAACAACGGGCGGTTCTATCTCGGCCCGCGCGTGAGCGTGAACCCGTATCGCGAGGGGATGGATCCGCCGGTGGCGTACTGGGTGCCGGCGATTGCGCCGTCGGGGCTGCTGTTCTACACGGGCGACAAATTCCCGCAGTGGAAGAACAACCTCTTCATCGGCGGCATGCGCCAGGGCGAAGTCCCGCGCTCGGGACACCTCGAGCGGATGGACTTCAACGACAAGTGGGAGGAATTGCACCGCGAGGGCATGTTCCGCGAACTGCAGAACCGCATCCGCGACGTTCGTCAGTCTCCCGATGGTTACATCTACTTACTGACTGCGGAGAATGACGGAGCATTGCTGAAGCTGGAACCGGGAACGAAATAACACTCCGACGTTCGTAGTACGGGCCTTAAGGCCCGTAGTTCTCTTCATAGGGCGGCCTCTCGGAGGCCGCCTTTTCTTCGTACGACAGGGAGTGTCAGCGATCACCTGAGGTGCGACCCAGGTGTCCTTTTGTCGATGATGTCGACATGTCCGTCGAATATGTCGACGTTTCCTGAATTATTCGACACGTCGTCTTTCAGGTATTCGCGATCGCGTAGACCATGTCGCCTACGAAGCGACGGAACGAATTCGTTTTCGACGAACTGCTTGTAGATCTGCGTGTCGTCCTTCAGCAGGATCTGCATCGAGCACCTTCCGAAGCACGCAGTGCGAAGGCGGTGCGCCCTCGTCGTGGTGACGGCAAATTCTGATTGGGCAAGCGAGCGCATATGATTGGCGCCAGATGAAGCCATCCAGGCGAACATTCCTGACGGCGACGGGCGCAGTCGTCGCCGCTGGAATCGCGCAGATCCCGCTGACTGCCGCGTTCGACCCGCTCGAGAAGTCGATCCGCGAACTGCAGCGCGCGATGGGCGCAAGGCAGATCACATCGGCCCAGCTCGTCCAGTTCTATATGGACCGCATCGCCGGCTACGACGCCGTCGTCAACGCCATGCTGTTCCTCAACCCCAACGCCCTCGCGGACGCCCGGGCGCTCGATGCGGAGCGGCGGCGCGGACGCGTGCGCGGGCCGCTGCACGGCATCCCGATCCTGCTGAAAGACAACTTCGACACGAAAGACATGCCCACGACGGGCGGTTGTCTCGCGCTCGCCGGCATCGTCCCGAACGCCGACGCGTTTCAGGTGAAGAAGCTCCGCGACGCGGGCGCGGTCTTGCTGGGGAAAGTCAACCTGCACGAGCTCGCCCTCGGCCTCACGACCGTCAGCTCGCTCGGCGGGCAGACGCGCGACGCGTACGATCCGGCGCGGGCGCCCGGCGGCAGCAGCGGCGGCTCGGCCGTCGCCGCGACGATGAACTTCGCCGCCGCCACGCTCGGCACGGACACGAGCGGCTCGATTCGCATCCCGAGCGCGCACAACAACGTCGTGGGCCTGCGTCCCTCGCTCGGGCTCTCGAGCCGCGCGGGCATCATCCCGTTCGGCCACACGCAGGACACCGGCGGACCGATCGCACGGACCGTGGAAGACGTCGCCGTCCTGCTCGACGCGACCGTCGGCGACGATCCGGACGACCCGAGCACGACCGAGGGCAACGGCAACATCCCACGCACGTACACGTCGTCTCTCAGGCGTGACGCGTTGAAGGGCGCAAGCATCGGCGTACTCGTTGAAAATTTTGGCACCGCGCCGGAAGACAGGGAGGTCGGAGACGTCGTCCGCCGTGCCCTCGACGAGATGAAGGCGAGGGGCGCCGCATTGATAGATGTCGCCGTGCCGAATCTCGCGGCGCAGCTCCAGGCGTCCAATCTGCTGACGCAGGAGCTGAAGTTCTACCTCGGCGAGTATCTGAAGAAGTCGGGCGGCCCGGTCGTCTCCGTCGACGATTTGCTCGCCTCAGGCCTCTACAGCGCGCAGCTCGAAGGCATCCTCAATATTGCTGCCCGCACGGCGGATGACTATCTGTCGAGCGACGACTACAAACGCCGTCTCGCCGCTCGC
>DATNBT010000495.1:0-6182 GCA_035571855.1 Vicinamibacterales bacterium | reverse complement strand
GGCTGAAGCCGGACACTACCAATAGCGTTGACGCTACCAATAAAGGTGGTGACGCTAGCAATAGAGGTGGTGACGCTGCCAAGAGAGGTGGTGACGCTGCCAAGAGAGGTAGTGTCCGCCTTCAGGCGGACCTCGCACTCCTCGGAAACACACCGCGGATCGGCACAGGCAGCGTGCGCCGCGTGGCGCAACTCCTGAATGTTTTTCCGAAGGCGAGGTTCGAGAACGTCCGCGGCAACGTGGACACGCGGCTGCGGAAGCTCGAGGAGGGCCAGTACGACGCGCTCGTGCTCGCGGCGGCGGGACTGCGGCGCCTCGGATTCGGCGAACGCATCTCGTTCACGCTGCCCGCCGACGTCTGCGTCCCCGCGCCCGGCCAGGGCATCGTCGCCATCGAGACGCGCGTGGACGACACGCGCACGCGCGATTTCATCGCGCGCATCGACGACGCCGACGCGGCCGCGGCGCTGTGCGCGGAGCGCACGCTCGTCGAAGCGCTCGGCGGCGGATGTCAGACGCCGATCGGCGGCCTCGCGTCGCTCGTCGACGCCTCGACCGTGGAACTCGTCGGTGCGGTGGCGTCGCTCGACGGCAGGCGCGTCGTGCGGGCCACCGCCAGAGCCAATCGCACGGATGCATACGATTTAGGCCTGCGCGTGGGACGCGAGCTCATGGCGAAGGGCGCTGGTGAGATACTGGCGGAGGTTCGCGGCGAATGAGCATGGTTTATCTGATCGGCGCAGGCCCGGGCGATCCCGGACTCATCACGGTGCGCGGCATGCAGTGCCTCGCGACAGCGGACGTCGTCCTCTACGACCATCTCGTCAATCCGCGGCTGCTGCGTCACGCGCGCGCCGACGCGGAGAAGATCGACGTCGGCCACGCCGCGCCGAAGACGAACGATCAGGAGGCGATCTGTTATCTGCTCGCCGAGAAGGCCCGCGAAGGCAAGACCGTCGCGCGGCTGAAGTGGGGCGATCCGTACGTCTTCGACACCGGCGGCGCCGAAGGCCTGTTCCTTCACGAGCAGGGCGTGCGCTTCGAAGTCGTTCCCGGCGTTCCCGTCTCGATCGCCGCGCCGGCGTATGCCGGCGTGCCGACGACCTACGTCGGCGGCGGCGACACGCTGACCGTCATCCGCGGATTCGAGGACGAAGGCAAGGCGGAGCGCGACATCGACGTGGACTGGTCGAGCCTCGCGCGTCTGGACGGCACGCTCATCTGCTACGCGGGCCCGCAGCAGATGTCCAGGATCCTCCGTTCGCTCCTGTCGCACGGACGCGCGGGAGACGATGCGGCGACGATCGTGTTCGACGGCACGATGCCGACGCAGCACACCATCGACGGGACGATCGAGAGTCTGGGCGACCGCCTGCAGAAGTCCCCGGCGATGGGTCCGGGCGTGCTGATCGTCGGCCGCGTCGCGGCGCTTCGCGAGCACCTGCGCTGGTTCGACGCGCGTCCGCTGTTCGGCAAGCGTGTGCTCGTGACGAGGCCGCGCGGACAGGCGATCGAATTCGTCGATCAGCTCGAAGCCATGGGCGCCGAAGTGGTCGAAGCCGCGATGCTGCGCATCGAGCCGCCGGAGGACTACGGCCCGCTCGACGAGGTGTGCGCCCGCGCGGGTGCCTTCAACTGGATCGTCTTCTCCAGCACGAACGCGGTCGACGCGTTCATGGGACGGCTGCTGCGCGGCGCCGATGCCCGCGCGCTCGGCGGCGTGAAGCTGTGCTGCGTCGGCCCGGCCACCGGCGAACGCCTCGCGCGTTACGGGCTGAAGGCCGACGTCGTCCCCGGCGAAAACCGCGCGGAAGCGCTGGTGCAGGCGCTGTCGAACGCGTCGAGCATGAAAGGGACGAAGGTCCTGCTGCCGCACGCCGACATCGGGCGCGAGGTGATCGCCGACGAGCTGCGCAGGCAGGGCGCGGAGGTGACCGAAGTCATCGCGTATCGCACGGTGGCGACGGACGCCGAGCGCGAAGGCGATCCCGACATCTACCGCATGCTGCTCGAGCGCAAGCTGGACGTCGTGACGTTCACGAGCCCGTCCGCGGTGCGGAACCTCGTGCGTGTCCTCGGCGCGGAGCCGGCGGCCGATCTGCTCCGTACGACCGTTGTCGCATCCATCGGGCCGGTGACCGCCGAGGCGGCTGCACAGTCCGGCATAGAGACGCACGTGATGCCGGAAAAGTACACCGTGCCCGCGCTCGTCGCCGCGATCGTAAAATATTTCGAGCAGGCTGTATGAACCCCACGCAGACCCGAGCCACGTTGAATCTCACGCGCCGCATGCGGCGGCTGCGCCGCAGCGACGCGATCCGCGCGATGGTGCGCGAGACGCGGCTGGCGCCGGAGATGTTCATGCTGCCGCTGTTTGTCTGCGAGGGCCGCGGCGTCCGGCGTGAAGTCAGCTCGATGCCAGGCGTGTTCAACCTGTCGGTGGACGAAGCGGTGAAGGAAGTCGAAGGCGCGCGCGCCGACGGCATCCGCTCGGTGCTGCTCTTCGGTCTTCCGGATCACAAGGACGCCGTCGGCTCGGCGTCGCACGACCCGAACGCGCCGGTGCAGAACGCGGTCCGCGCGATCAAGAGCGCCGCCCCGGACGTGCTGGTCGCGACGGACGTCTGCCTCTGCGAGTACACCGACCACGGCCACTGCGGCATCATCATCGACAACGAGGTCAGCAACGACCCGACGGTCGATCAGCTCGTGCGCGCCGCCGTGTCGCACGCCGCCGCCGGCGCCGACATCGTCGCCCCGTCCGACATGATGGACGGCCGCGTCGGCGCCATCCGCCAGGCGCTCGACGAACGCGGACTCGAGAACACCGCCGTGATGGCGTACGCGGCCAAGTACTGGTCCGCGTTCTACGGCCCGTTCCGCGACGCGGCGGACTCGGCGCCGAAGTTCGGCGACCGCGCCTCGTATCAGATGGATCCCGCGAACGCCGACGAGGCCATGCGGGAAGTCGCGCAGGACATCGAAGAGGGCGCCGACATCGTCATGGTGAAGCCGGCGCTTCCCTACCTCGACGTGCTGCGGCGCGTGAAAACGGAGTTCGGCTATCCCACGGCCGCGTATCACGTCAGCGGCGAGTACTCGATGCTGAAGGCCGCCGCGCGCAACGGCTGGCTCGACGAGAAGCGCGCCATGCTCGAATGCCTGACGTCGATCCGCCGCGCCGGCGCCGACATCATCATTACTTATTACGCCCGGGAAGCCGCTCGCGCCATTGCTTAGACTGGCCGCGGCGCTCGCACTCCTGCTTGGACAGGCGGCGCCGACCTTCGAAGTCGCGTCGGTCAAGCCGAATCCCGCCTTCGACGCCCAGGAATCCGTCACGTTCGAACCGGGCGGCGGCATCCGCATGACCGGCTACCGCCTCATCAACCTGATCCTCGGCGCCTACGAGCTCCGCGCGATCCAGCAGCGCGATCAGATCATCGGCGGGCCGGCCTGGCTCTACACCGATCGCTTCGACATCGTCGCGAAAGCCGAAGGCACGCTCACCTTCGACGCGCAGGGCCGGCGTCCCGCTGAAGCGCTGAAGATGCTGAAGTCGCTGATCGAGGATCGGTTCGCGGTGAAGGTGCACACCGAGACGCGCATGATGCGCGCGTTTGCGCTGGCGCTCGCGCGCAAGGACGGCCGGCTCGGCCCGCGCCTCGTCGAGTCGGCGACGGAGTGCGCGCGCAACGACGCCGCCGCGGCGACGGCGGCGGCCCAGTCGGCGGACCGGTGGTGCGGCTTCCGCCACGTCAGCGGAAGAGTCGAAGGGCGATACGTGACGATGTCGGAAGTGTCGTCGTATTTCGCGGCGGACCAGGCGATCAAGCGGCCGATCGAAGACCGCACGCACCTGAACGGCCGCTACGACTTCACGGTCGAGTACGCCGACGCTCCGGGCGCCGATGCGGGCAGCCTGTTCACCGCGTTCCGCGAGCAGCTCGGACTCAAGTTCGACAACGTCCGTACGCAGGTGCCGGTGCTCGTCATCGACCACGCTGAGCACCCGACGCCGGACTGAGCGCGTCGAGCAGCTGCTTCCGCTCCGCCCTCACGTCATTCGCGACTTTGTCGACCGAGCTCTGGTTCGGCATCGGCGCGGTGATCTTCGGATCGCGTTTTTTCGCCGTCGCCAGCACCTCCGCTTCGCGCTTCATCGCATCGGCCCAGTCGAATCCGGATTCAGGAATCGCACGAAGCGCAGCCTCGACCTGCTGCCGCTCACTCGTATCGAGGCGCGGTGCCGCACGCGCGAGCGACTTCAACGCCGGTGACAGCGACAGACGCGCTGAGAGCAGGCTGATGAGCGTCCCGCCGTTGGCGACGTGCTGAGAGAAGCGGATGCCGGCGAGCCAGACGTCGACCGCGGACGCACGCTCTCCACGCGCGTCGAGCCGCGCGGCTTCGACGCCATTCAATCGTCCAAGCACGCGAGCCTTCGCCAGATGCGCAATCGGCGTGTTCGGCCCGAGCTCGTACTCCAGCCCCCAGTCGCAGGACGGCAGCTTCGTCGCGCGCTGCATGATCTGCAGCGCCTCGCGGTTGTCGTCGACGAACTTCCCCAGCTTCGCCTCGTCCCACGCGGACGCTCCGGACGCCACGCGATCGAACAGCTCCATCGTCGCCTGGTCCGACGGCGGATCCTTCATCAGCGCGAACGCCATCCAGTACCGGAGCGCGGCGTTTGTCGTCGCCGGCGCCTGCGCGTCGGCGCGCGCCACGAGCATCAGGCCCGCGAGAACGATCGTGGTCACGATCTTCATTGCGACTCCTTCGGCTGGCGCGCCGGGCCGAGGGCGTCGTGGACGTCGGGCAGCAGCGTTCCCGACATGCGCGTGAGCGCGGCATCGAGCTGATCCGGCGATTCGAGGGCGAGGGCCGTCAGCGCGCCGAGCGTCGCGGCGGGTGCCGGCTGCGGACGCGGACGCTCGATCCACGACGCAATCAGCATCACCGCCGCAATCGCGGCGACGGCCGCGACCCATATCGGGCCGCGCAACAACTGCAGCCGTTCGTCCGGAATCGTCGCCGGCCGCCGCGGCCGGAACTCGCGCAGCTTCGCTTCCAGATCATCCATGCCAAATCTCCTTCAGCTTCGCGAGCCCGTAGCGGTAGCGCGACGCCGCCGTGTTCGCCGGGATGCCAATCACGGCCGCCGCTTCTTCAAACGTGAGCTCGCCCCAGATCTTCAGCACGACCATCTCGCGCTGCTCTTCCGGCAGGCGCTTCAGCGCGGACTGCAGTGCGATGGATGTCTCTTTCGATCCATCGGAACTCTCCAGCCAGACGCCGCCGTCCGCCAGTTCGACCTCGCGCGACGTCCCGCGGACGTGATTGAGCGCCGTGTTGCGGACCGCGCGGAACAGGTACGCCGCCGGCGCCCCGTTGATCGACGCCCGGCCGCGCAGCACGTTCAGAAACACCTGATGGAGCACGTCTTCAGCGGCAGACGGATCCCGCAGCAGCGCGCTCGCGTACGCCAGCAGCGCCGGACCATGCAGTTCGTACAGCTGGCGAACATCTCTGTCCACGCGACCGAGTCTCTCCTGAATGACACCGTAGCCGTCCGGATTTGTTTACACCCGTGATTGTTTCGAAAGTTTCTTCCGCCGCGCCGGTTCTGGCGCAGGACACCAGCACGACGAAACCCGACGACTGGCAGAACGCGGCGGGGTACATCACGGGCCTCGGCGGATTCCAGACGGCCGCGGCAGCACGAGCGGCGACGTCCTTATCGAGGGCGGCGTGCGCGTCGCGCCGCACGTCATGGTGTTCGGCGATCTCGGATGGTTCAAGCCCACCTCAACCCGTCGCCGACGTTCGCGTTCGTGTCGGGCGCGATGCCCGCGTCGAGTTCGGCGTTCATGTACACGCTCGGCGGCGGCGCCCAGATTCCCATCGGCGCGCGATTCATCGTCGACGCCGCGTACCGCTACTCACGGATCGCCGCCGACTCGACGCCCAGCGCGTCTCCGCTCAACACCAACGGCATGACGTTCGGACTCGGCTATCGCTTCTGACTGGAGACTGGAGACTGGGGGTTGGGGGTTGGGGCCTAGGGAGCGTCTTCTGATAACGTTGACGCTTTCTTATGCGATCAGACAAATCGAAGAAGCTGTTCGCGCGCGCGCAGCAGCTGCTGCCCGGCGGCGTCGACAGCCCGGTCCGCGCCTTCA
>DATNBT010000494.1:0-3218 GCA_035571855.1 Vicinamibacterales bacterium | reverse complement strand
TTCAATCTCCAGCAGCCCTTCTCGGTCGAGTGCACGCAGGCCAGCAACCTCGATCGCGTCAAGCAGAACATGACGGTCGAGGCCAAGGCGGCGGATCGCGCGGCCGCTGAGAAGGAGTTCGGCGAACTCGAGAAAGAGGGCAAGCGAGTCAAGCCGGAGTTCGGTACGGTCTTCTACCACCTCCAGGGTCGCGACGAAGCGACCGGCCGCGGCCACATGACGGTGGCGGTGCCCGGCGCGACGATGGCGTCGCTTGGTCTGCCGGAGAACGGCCGCAGCGGCGGCGTGTGGATCATGAACGCGGGCACGACGACCGCGCATCTCATGATCCCTGGTGAATAAACTCTTCCTCATCCTGCTTGCCGGGGCGGCGTTCGCTGCCCCGGCAACGCAGACGTTTACCGGCGTCATCACCGACAGCGAATGCGGCAACGCGGGCCACGCGATCATGCGCATGGGCCCGACGGACGCCGAGTGCACCTACGCGTGCGTCCAGGCGCACGGCGCGTCGTACGTCCTGCTCGTCGGCAAGACGGTCTACAACCTCAGTGACCAGCAGCTCCCGGAAAAATTCGCCGGCGCGAAAGTGAAAGTCACCGGGACGCTCGACGGGAAGACGAAGACGATCAAGGTCGATTCGATCATTCAGGCAAAGTAATTGCACGCTGCACCGCCAGGTGCTGTTTTTCCGGTCCAAACCGCAGTCAACCAGGTACTTCTTTCATCCATGCAGGAAAGTTTTGGCGCCCGTCTGCGACGGCAGCGCGAACGGAAGAGAATTCCGCTCGCGCTGATCGCCGAGCAGACCAAAATCCATCAACCGCTGCTCGACGCGCTCGAGCGCGACGACGTCTCCCGCTGGCCGACGGGCATCTTCCGCCGCGCCTTCATCCGTTCCTACGCCGAAGCGATCGGCCTCGAGCCGGACCAGACCGTGCGCGAGTTTCTCGCGTGCTATCCGGATCCGATCGAGGTCGTGTCGATTGGCGCCGCGCTCGCGACAGTGACCAGCAGCAAAGAGCGTCCGCCGACCCGTCTGGCGGAAATGGCAGATACGATGACCGAGTCCGTGCTTGGCTTTCTTCGACGGATCGTCGGACGCGATGAGGTGGGCGCCGGCGAGGTCCGGGCGTCCGCGCCGCCGGCGGCGCCGGAAAAACCCGCCGATCCGGAGCCTTTCGATCTCGCCCGGGCGTCCCGCAGCCTCGATGCGGTCGGCGTCATCGTCTGGGCGTGGGATCCGCTGATCAACGCGTTGAGGCCGTCGATGTCGTACGGCTACTCGTCGCGCGTGCTCGCGCAGCTGCCCAACGTCGGACGCGACGCGGACAACGCCACCGCCGCGGCTTTCCGATCCGGAAAGACCTGCGCGGTGGCCGGCGTCAACGGCGCGACGGGAGCGCTGGCCGCGCCCATCGTCTCCGAGGACGGCTGCGTCGGCGTGCTTGCGGTGGAGCTGCCGGGCGGCGCGGAGAAGAGCGCGGCCACGCGCGAGGCCGTCGCGGCCGTGGCGGCGCAGATCGGTCCGCTCGTCGAGCTCAGGCGCCCGAGCCAGGAAGATCGGTATGAACGATCCGTCCGCCGGCGAGCGTGAGCACTGAGCGGGTGCGCGCGATCTGATCCTCGGGCACGGTGAAGAAGTCGCGATCGAGGACCACGAGGTCGGCGTGGTTGCCGGGCTCGATCGATCCGAGGTCGTCTTCCTCGATGAACCACTTGTTGGCCGCGGTCGCGAGCCAGATCATCTCCTCGCGCGTCAGCGTCTGGTCGCCGAGGATGGGCTGGCCGAGCAGATTCCTGCCCGTGACGATCGTGTGGAAGTTGAGCCACGGGTTGATGACCGTGATGTCGCCGCCGTCCGAGTGGTAGCCCTTCCGGATCGGATGCGACATCAGCATCCTGTACGGCGGGCCGACGTTCGTGCCGTTGCGCAGCGGCCCCCAGCCCACCAGGACGCCCATGCCCATCGCGTTCATCCGGTTCGCGAGGTCGACGGGGAACTCCGGGATGTGCGAGATGATCCAGCGGAGGGCGCCAATCGGAATCTCCGCGTTGACCGTCTCGCGGTCTTTGATGAGGTTGGTGACCATCGTGAGGTTGAGCGCGTGATCTTCGGCGCGCCAGCCGGCTTTCGCGATGGCGCGGAGGCCCTCGATCCCGCCGCCGGTGAACTCGCCGATCCCGCCGGTCTTGAACCACTCGTCGCCGAAAAACGGAAACGCGTTCCGCAGCCGCGGGCCGAGCGTCGGCAGCGGAGGATTCGCGGTCGGAGAGTCCTGGTGCAGGAAGTCGACACGGAGCCGCGCCGGCATCCTGCCCTGTTCGTGCAGCGCGAGAAACGGCTCGTGCATCGTGTACATGTTCTCGTTGGCGACGCCGCCTGACGGCATGTCCGAGTGGAACGCGCCGCAGTCGCGGTGCGTGGTGATGCCGAGCCGCGCGTAGTACTCGAGCGCGCCGAGAGCCGTCCGCTGGCGCGCGGCGGGTGTCAGCAGCTCACGTCGCAGCGTCTGCAGCGCCAGGCCGAGCGCCTGCCCGGCGATCGCCCCGTCGGCGCCGACGGTCACGCCTCTTGCTTCGAGCCACGCTTTGCCTTCGCTGTTGGTCCGCGCGCCGCCCTGCGCCGCGTGCAGATAGACCGGCCGGTTGACGGCATCGAGCTCCGTCAACGTCGGCAGACGCCGTTCGGCGAGCTGATTCGCCGCGAGCGGACCGACGGTCGTCACGAACTCCCCGCGCGGCACGTCCGCCGTCCGCGCCTGCAGCGCGGAGACGACGTCGGCGACGGCGAACACGTGTTCCAGGGGCGTGTGCCAGCCGGGACGGTTGCCGACGAGGACGATGTGGTTGTGCGCGTCGATGATGCCGGGGACGGCCGTCCGGCCTTTGAGATCGATGCGCCGCGCCCCGCGGGCGGACAGGCTGTTGCCCACGGCCTCGAACCTGCCGTTCCGCACGAGCGCCTGCGAGACGACGCGCCGGCCGGCGTCCATCGTGTGGATGCGGCCGTTGACGAACAGGAGATCCTGAGACTGGGCGGACAACCCGCGGACTCCGAGTCCGCCGAGCGTCAGCGCGGTGGTGGTCGAGACAAATTCCCGGCGTGTGATGTGGGTCATCGCTTTAGCCACGAAGTCACGAAGAGCATGTTCTCTGTGTCTACCGTACGTCTCTGAGCTCTCTCATCAGCGCATCGAGCTGCTGATACTGGAGACACC
>DATNBT010000493.1:0-2504 GCA_035571855.1 Vicinamibacterales bacterium | reverse complement strand
GCCGCCGCCGTGCGGCGCGTAGCCGCCGTAGGTGTCGACGATGATCTTGCGGCCGGTGACGCCGGCGTCGCCGTGCGGACCGCCGACGACGAAGCGGCCGGTCGGGTTCACGTAGATCTTCGTGTTCTTGTCCATCAGGTTGGCGGGAATGCCGGCCTTGATGATTTTCTCGGTGATGTCCGCGCGCATCTGTTCCTGCGAGACGTCGGGGCTGTGCTGGCTCGAGACGACGACCGCGTCGACGCGCAGCGGCTTGACGCCGTCGTACTCGACGCTGACCTGCGACTTGCCGTCCGGACGGAGGTAATCGAGCGTCCCGTTGCGGCGCATCGTCGAGAGGCCGCGCGCGAGCTTGTGCGCGAGCATGATCGGCAGCGGCATCAGCTCCGGCGTCTCGTTGCAGGCGTAGCCGAACATCAGGCCCTGGTCGCCGGCGCCGCCGGTGTCGACGCCCATCGCGATGTCGGGCGACTGACTATGGATCGAGGAGAGCACGGCGCAGGTCTCGGCGTCGAAGCCGTACTTGCCGCGCGTGTACCCGATCTCAGCGACGGTCTTGCGGACGACGTCCTGATAATCGATCTTGGCGTTGGTCGTGATTTCGCCCGCGACCAGCACGAGGCCGGTCGTCGTGAGCGTTTCGCACGCCACGCGGCTCATCGGGTCCTGCGCGAGAATGGCGTCGAGAATCGAATCGGAAACCTGGTCGGCGATCTTGTCGGGGTGCCCTTCCGTCACGGATTCTGACGTGAAGAGGTGACGTCCGTTACGGCTCATGCCGTGCTCCTTAATAAGAGAGAAAACTTGATTGCTAGAACACTTGAGTCTAGCAGAACTACGGGCGCGGGTGGAAGCGGTTATATACGGCTTTGAGCCGCGCCTCGAGGACGTGCGTGTAGATCTGTGTGGTCGAGAGATCGGCGTGGCCCA
This sequence comes from Vicinamibacterales bacterium, assembly GCA_035571855.1. Classification (GTDB taxonomy): domain Bacteria; phylum Acidobacteriota; class Vicinamibacteria; order Vicinamibacterales; family CAVVIG01; genus DATNBT01. The sequence continues at coordinate 1,574 of DATNBT010000493.1, read as the reverse complement.
GCATCATCTGGATCGCACGCAGATCGGCGCCGCGTTCGAGCAGATGCGTCGCGAACGAATGGCGGATGACGTGCGGGCTGAGCGTCCGCGGCAGACCCGCCGCCGCGCCGTGGCGCTTCAGGATCTTCCAGAAGCCGACGCGCGAGAGCGAACCGCCCCGCGCGTTGACGAACAGCCGCGTCGACGCTCTGGCCTTCGCGCGCGCGACGAGCTCCGGTCGCGCATCGCGCTGATACCGCTTCACCCAGCCGGCCGCCTGCGTGCCGATCGGAATCAACCGTTCTTTATTTCCTTTGCCGATGCACGTCAGGTAATGCTCGTCGAGGTGCAGATCCGCACCGCGCACGCCGATGAGCTCCGACACGCGCATGCCGGTCGCGTACAGCAGCTCGAACATCGCGCGGTCGCGGAGGCCGAGCGGCGTCGACACGTCAGGATGCGCGAGCAGCGTGTCGACCTCCTCGAGCGACAGAAACGTCGGCAGCGCCGGCCATGCACGCGGCGGCTGCAGATCGTCGGCGGGGCTGTGCTCGAGCCGGCGTTCGAGGACGAGAAACCGGTAGAAGCCGCGGATCGCCGCCACCGCGCGCGCGACCGATCGCGGCGACTGGCCGCGCGTGATCTGGTCGCGCACGAACTGCTCGAGCGCCCGGCGGTCGAGACCGTGCGCCGCGCGCCTGGACTTCGCGGCAAACGCGGAGAGCGCGGCGAGGTCGCGTCCGTAGCTTTCGACCGTGTGCGCCGCCAAGCGCCGCTCGACGCGCAGATGGTCGAGAAAGGCCGAGATATTCGCGGTGTCTGCGGCGGCGGGCACGTGGCATGATATTATGCGCGGTTCGTTTTCCCGAGGTTTCTGGCGAATATGTCCGCGTCCTCGAAGTGGCAGTCTCTCCCGACCGAAGCGATCAACCCCGACACGCTTGGCCTGGACAAACTCTCCCCCGCCGACATCGTCGAGCACATGCTCCACGAGGATCGGAAGATGCTCGCCGCGGTGCAGCGCGAGAAAGAACGCATTGCCGTCGGCATCGAGATCCTGACGAGCGCGCTCCGGCACAACGGCCGCATCGTCTTCGTCGGCGCCGGCACGAGCGGCCGGCTCGGCGTGCTCGAGTCGTCGGAGATGCCGCCCACCTTCGGCACCAAGTCCGGCCTCGTGCAGGCCGTGATGGCCGGCGGCAAGGACGCGATGCTGACGCCGCGTGAAGGCGTCGACGACAACTACGAAGAAGGCGCGCGGTCGATCAATCGTCTGCGTCCGAGCAACCGCGACGTCGTGATCGGCGTCTCCGCGAGCGGCATGACGCAGTTCGTGCGAGGCGCGCTCACGCGCGCCCGGCGCGCCGGCGCGAAGATCATCTTCATCACCTGCGATCCCCGCACCGAACTGCAGACGTTCGTCGATTTGACGATCGCGCCCGCCGTCGGCCCCGAGGTGATCGCAGGGTCCACCCGTCTCAAGGCCGGCACCGCCACCAAGATGGTGCTGAACATGTTGACGACGGCCGCGATGATTCGCATCGGCAAGACGTACGGCAACCTGATGGTCGACGTCCAGATGGGATCGGAAAAGC
>DATNBT010000492.1:0-10572 GCA_035571855.1 Vicinamibacterales bacterium | reverse complement strand
AATCAGGCGCTGGGCGTGCAGTGCACGCATTGCCACGTCGAGGCGCCGCCTCCCGCGGCGGCACGGGGTGCGCGCGAGGGAGCGCCTCCGGCAGCAGGCGGCCGTGGCGGCCGCGGCGCCGGCCGTGGCGCTCCGCCGCCGCTCAATTTCGCGTCCGACGACAAGGCCGAGAAGAAAGCCGCGCGGCTGATGTTGAAGATGGTCACCGACCTCAACGCGAAGCTGACGTCTGACATCGCGCCGGTCCTCGGCAAGCCGTCCGAGTCGCTGACGAAGGTGCAGTGCGCCACGTGCCATCGCGGCGTCGCGCAGCCCGAGCAGATCGGCAACGTCCTCTCGAACCTGATGCTGACGAAAGGCGAGACCGTCGCCGTCGCAAAGTACAAAGAGCTGCGGACGGCGTACTACGGCTCGCAGGCGTACGACTTCAGCGAGCCGATGCTGAACAGGCTCTCGCAGCGGTCCGTCGCGGCGAACAAGCTCGACGACGCGCTCGCCTGGACGAAGCTGAATCTCGAGTTCTACCCGCGTTCGGCCAACACCTATCTGCAGATGGCCGACGTCTACACGCGGAAAAACGATCAGGCGCAGGCGCTGAAGGCGGCGGAAAAAGCCGTCGAACTGGATCCCGACAACGCTGAGGCGAAGCGTCAGCTCGAACAACTGAAACAGAGGTAGGCAGCCATGACGCGTGTGATTCGGTGGCTTGTGCTGGCGAGCGTGACCTGTGCGTCGTATGCGGCGCTGCTGCGCGCGGATTCGGGCCCGGCGATCGCCGCGGCCGCGCGGGCCGATAACCTTCCCGCCGTCCGCGCGCTGATCCTCAAGAAAGCCGACGTGAACGCCAGGCAGGCCGATGGATCGCCGGCGCTGCTGTGGGCCGCCTACAACGACAACTCCGATATGGCGAAGGCGCTCGTCGCCGCCGGCGCCAGGGTCGACGCGGCGAACCAGTACGGCATGACGCCGCTGATTCAGGCCGCGACCTCCGGCGACGTGCCCGTGATGGAAGTGCTGCTGAACGGCGGCGCCAATCCGAAGCTCGCGCGGCCCGATGCGGAGAATCCGCTGATGGCGGCCGCCCGCGCCGGAAGCGTGCCGGCGGTGAAGCTGCTGCTCGCGCGCGGCGCCGACGTCAACGGCGCCGATCCCTTCCAGCAGGAGACCGCGATGATGTGGGCCGCCGCCGAAGGCCACGTCGACGTCGTCAAAGCGCTGCTCGCGGCGGGCGGCAATCCGAACCTGCACGCGCACGTGACGACGCTCACTGAGCGGAAGAACGAGGATCACCCGGCGGGCGGATTCACCGCGCTGATGTTTGCCGCGCGCAACGGCCACGCGGACGTCTGCGAGGCGCTGATCAAGGGCGGCGCGGACCCGAAGCTGTCCAACGGCGACGACGCCAACGGGCTGAGCGGCGTGACGGCGACGATCATCGCCATCGCCAACGATCGGCTCGACCTCGCGAAGCAGCTCGTCGAGCTCGGCGCCGACCCGAACGACGGCTCGCTGTACTTCGCCGTCGACGCGCACGACGCGACGACCGACATGCGCGCCCGTGACGGCAGCAAACTCCGTCCGCATCACGTGAACAGGTTGACGTCGATCGACCTGATCAACTTCCTGCTCGACAAAGGCGCCGATCCGAACAAGGGCTATGTCGGCCAGCTGCATTCGAACGGTCTCGGCCCCGGAGATTTCCACTCTGCGTCGCCGTTCTACAAAGCCGCGATGCAGTCGGACGTCGACGTCATCAAGATCATGCTCGCGCGCGGCGCGAAGCTCGACTGGGTGCCGGGGCAGGTGAACGTGCCCAACGCCGGACGCGGCGCCAACGCGAACTTCGGGCGTCCGGCGCTGTTTGTCGCGATGGGCGGCGGCAAGGGCGCGGCGTTCGGCGCCGGGCCGGGCTTCAGCCGCCAGGGTCCGCCGCCGTTCCGTGAAGCAGGCGACAGGAATCCCGCGGAGGCCGTGAAGCTGCTCATCAAAGCCGGTGCGGATCCGAACGTGTGGTCGTGGCCGGACAACTCGCCGCCGATTCACAAGGCCGTGTCGCTCGGGAACCTCGACGTGATCAAGGCCCTTGCCGCCGCGGGCGCCCAGCTCGACGCGATCGACAACGACGGCAACACGCCGCTGCAGATCGCCGAGCAGAACAACACGCCCGAAGCCATCAAGAAGGCGGAGGAAGCGATCGTCGCGGCGATTGCCAACGGCACGCCGGTGCCGGCCAAGGGCGCGCCGCCGCAGGAGGTGGTGAACCTGCTGCGCGAGCTGCAGCACATGCCGCCGGAAGCGCCGAAGCCGGCCACTGTCGAAGGCGGTACGAAATGATCGCGGCGTTACTCCTGGCGGCCGTCACGACGGCCCCGACTCCGCCGGCGGCCGAGTACCGGCAGATGCTCGACAAGTACTGCGTCGGCTGCCACAGCGATCGCGTGAAGACGCCGCCCGATCATCCGCTCAACCTGAAGTCGGCGAGCCTCGACGATCCGCTGAAAGACGTCGCGACGTGGGAGCGTGTGGTGCGGAAGCTCGGCGTGCCGGGCACGATGCCGCCGCCGCCGAACGCGACGCCCGGGATTCCGAAGCTCACCGAGTTCCGAGCCTGGCTCTCGGATACGCTCGACAAAGTCGAAGCGCCGGAGCAGTCGCCCGGGCGGTTCGTGCTGCACCGCCTGAACCGGACGGAGTACGCGAACTCGGTGCGCGACCTGCTCGCGGTCAACGTCGACGTCACGCAGCTGCTGCCGAGCGACGGCGGCGACTTCGGCTTCGACAACATCGCGACGGCGCTGCCGGCCTCCCCGTTGCTCCTCGAGCGCTACCTGACCGCCGCGATGCGCATCAGCCAGCTCGCGGTCGGCGACACGACGATCAAGCCCAGCTCGACGACGTATCCGATCAGTCTTGAAGTCACACAGCGCGACCACGTCGACGGCCTGCCGCTCGGCACGCGTGGCGGCATCCTGATTCATCACATCTTCCCGGCCGACGGCGACTACCTGCTGTCGGTCCGGTTGAATCGCACGATTCTCAACGGCTACACCGGCCTCCAGGGCAACGAGAAGCCGCAGACCTACATCGTCCTCGTCGACGGCAAGCAGGTGTTCTCCGAGAAGGTCGGCGGTCCCGACGACCACAAGGCGAGCGTCGACGACGGCAACAAGGCGTCGGCAGCGGTCGATGAACGGCTGAAGGTGCGCGTGGCGTTCACGGCCGGGCCGCACGACGTCGGCTTCACGTGGATCGACAAGCCCGGCGAGTCGCAGGACGACTGGCAGCCGTCACGGCGCGACACGCAGGAAGTTCACATGGTCGCCGGCGTCGCGCGCATCCGCGCGGGCGTGATCGAAGGTCCGTACAACGCGATCGGCATCAGCGAGACACCGAGCCGCAAACGTATTTACGTGTGCCACCCTTCGACTGCGCTCAGGGCAAGTCCCGCGGCCACGGCCGCTGAAACAGCCTGTGCGCGGCAGATCGTCACGAAGCTCGCGCGGCGCGCCTTCCGTCGGCCCGTGACGGCCGTCGACGTCGAAGCGCCGCTCGCGTTCTACAGGCAGGAACGGAAGGATGGCGGCAACTTCGACGCGGGCATCCGCGCGGCCGTCGCGCGGATTCTCGCAAGCCCGTCGTTCCTGTACCGGTCGGAGCGTGATCCGCTCGACGTCCGCAACGGCGGCGCGCATCGCGTGAGCGACGTCGAGCTTGCGTCGCGCCTGTCGTTCTTCCTGTGGAGCAGCATCCCCGACGATCAGTTGCTCGATCTCGCCATCGCCGGACAGCTTCGCGCGCCGGGCGTGCTCGCGGCGCAGGTCAGGCGCATGCTCAACGACGAGCGCGCGGACTCGATGATCGAGAACTTCGTCGGCCAGTGGCTGCAGGTCCGCAACCTGGAGTCGCGCGTGACGCCGGATCTGCTGATGTATCCGGACTTCGACGACAACGTCCGCAAGGCGTTCCGGACCGAGACGGAGATGTTCTTCGGCAGCGTGCTGCGCGACAACCAGAACGTGCTGCGGCTGCTCGACGCGGACTACACGTTCGTGAACGAACGCCTCGCGCGTCATTACGGCATCCCCGGCGTCTACGGCACGCGGTTCCGCCGCGTCCACATCCCCGATCCGAACCGGCGCGGCCTGCTGGGCGAGGGCAGCATCCTCGGCCTGACGGCGATCGCCAACCGCACGTCGCCGACCATTCGCGGCAAGTACGTGCTGGCGGTGCTGCTCGACACGCCGCCTCCGCCGCCGCTGCCGAGCGTGCCGGCGCTCGACAAGAGCGCGATCCCGGGAAAGAAGATGACCGTCCGCGAGCAGGTCGAGCTGCATCGCGCCAACCCGGTGTGCGCGTCGTGCCACCGGAACATCGATCCGGTCGGCTTCGCGCTCGAGAACTTCGATTCGACGGGCGTCTGGCGCGACACGACAGACGACGGGCTGCCGATCGACACGGCAGGCGTGCTGCCCGACGGGACGCCGGTCAATGGACCCATCCAATTGCGTGAGGCGTTGCTCAAGCGGCCCGACGTGTTCGTCGGCGCGCTGACCGAAAACCTGCTGATCTACGCGCTCGGCCGCGGCCTCGAGCCGACGGACATGTCCGTGGTCAGGAGCATCGTCCGCAACGCGAAGCAGAAGGACTACAAGTTCCAGGACCTCATCATGGGCATCGTGCAGAGCGCGCCGTTCCAGATGCGCACAAAGATCGGAGAAGTATGATCGTCACGAAGAAGCACCTCTCCCGACGCACGTTTCTGCGGGGCACGCTCGGCGCCACCATGGCGCTGCCGCTGCTGGACGCGATGGTCCCCGCGCTGACGGCGCAGAGCAAGACCGCGGCGAACTCGCCGCTGCGCTTCGGCGCGATCTACCTGCCGAACGGCGTGTGGCCCGACGCCTGGCATCCGGATCAGGCGGGGAAGAACTTCGAGTTCAAGCCGGTCATGAAGCCGCTCGAGCCGTTCCGCGACCAGCTCGTCACGGTCAGCAAGATGCGATCGCCGTTCGTGTCGGTGCACCTCGGCGCGAGCGCGTGCTGGCTGAACGGCGTCGGCCCCGGCGGCAACGACAAGGCCGAAGGCCGCGGCGACGCCTACGGCAAGATCTCGTCGAAGAAGACCGTCGATCAGTTCATCGCCGACCACTGCGCGGGCGACACGCCGCTGCGGTCGATTGAAGTCGGCACCGAGGACATGGGCACGGCCGCCGGCGCGTGCGACGGCTTCGCCTGCGCGTTCTTCAACACGCTCTCGTGGTACGACGACGTGAGCCCGCTGCCGGTGGGCATCAACCCACGCGTGACGTTCGAGCGGATGTTCGGCGACACCGGCTCGGCGCAGCAGCGCATGGCCGGGATCAAGACCAAGCAGAGCATGCTCGACTCGGTCGTCGGCGAGGCCGCGCGGATGAACAAGCGGCTCGGTCCGGCGGATAGAGCGATTCTCGACGAGTACCTCACGAACGTGCGGCGCGTCGAGAGCCAGCTCGATCGCATGGAACACCGCGTCGAGAACCTGCCGGAAGACGCGGACGCGCCCGTCGGCATCCCGGAGGTGTTCGACGATCACCTGACGGTGACGTACGACATCCTTCATCTCGCCTATCAGGCGGACATCAGCCGCGTGTTCACGTTCCTCCTCGGCCACGAGGCGAGCACGAGGAGCTACGCGCACATCGGCGTGCCGGAAGCGCACCACAGCGTCTCGCACCACGGCGGCGACGCCGAGAAGCTCGCCAAGTACGAAAAGATCGGCACGTATCACATCGTGAAGATGGCCGAGTTCCTCCAGAAGCTGAAGGACACGAAGGACGGCGACGGCAACCTGCTCGACCACACGATGGTGTACTGGGGCAGCGGCATGAGCAACGGCAACGCGCACGATCGCCAGAACGTGCCGGCGGTCGTCGTCGGCGGCGCCAACGGCAAGATGGAAGGCAACCGGCACATCGCGGCGGAGAAGGACACGCCGACCGCGAATCTCCTGCTGGCGATGGCGCACGTCGCGGGCGTCGAGATCGAGAAGATGGGGCCGAGTACCGGCAAGATCGACCTTTAGCGGCTCGAGGTCTGATTGAGCTCGGCGCGGCGCGAGCGTGCCGTTACCTCACGCGCCTCCGCTCAGTCAGCGGCGTGCTGCGAGACCCACTGGCGGCTGACCTGCCCGAGATCCCGCGACGGCCGCTTGACGAGGAGCACGAACAACACGATCGACGGCACGGCGATGATCGCGACGTTGATCCAGACCACGACCCACCTCGAAATTCCCGGGTTAAGACGCGAGTTTGACGTGCGGAGTAATCGGAAAGCTCTTTACCTGCCTGGGGCGGGGCCACGCGCCTTCGGTGGCGCGGGTGTACATGCCGTGCGCGTTGACGGCAAGGAAGCGGGCATCGACAAGGGCATCGAGGACGGCTTTGCAGACCAGCAGATCAACTCCGCATAGCCGCTGCGCCTGCGCGGGCGTCAGCCTCAGGCCGGGCATCTCAAGGTACTCGCTCTGGATCCGCTCGATGATGCGCGTGTGCTGCATAGTCCCCCCATGGTCGAGGTCGAGTTCCAGAAACTCTGGCGTATGTTGTCGCCCTTCCGCTGGCAAGTTCGGTACCCGCGCTTTCCCATCAATTCTTCGGGAGAAACCCGAAAAGATGGTGCCGTCGTGAGCACGATCTGACTCTGTCGTGGAACGGCTTTGCTACAGTTGTCCCGCCAGATGTCACACCGTTTTTCGCGGTGGCGCGAGTGGTTTGGCAGGAAACCGGACCGCAGCCGCACGACGCGGCAGCCCGACGCGCGCGCTCTGCATGAGCTTCCCCGCGAGCAGCTCCGCGCGGCGACCTCGATGGCGCTCGGTCCCGGCATTTCGAGACGGCTCACGACGCTTGGTCAGCCGCCCTGCCGCGCAGTCGATCGCCTGGAAGCGTGGCTTGCCGATTCGTCGGCGCCGGGCAGGCGCTTCGGCAACATGCTCCGCGAGCTGGGCAACCCGGACCTGCTGATCCTGGCGCTCATCGTCCGCGACGGCGGGCGGGACGCGAGCGTCAGGCCAGCGTCCGCGCGAGCGGTCGCGGAGCACCTGCATCTCGGCAAAGACAGCCGGCAGTTCCTGGACTTTCTGGTGGCCGATGACCTGCACATGTCGGACCTCGCGTCGGATACGCGCGACGCGCTGGCGGTCGAGGCGTTCGCGGGCTATCTGAACAAGGCGTCGACGTTCAGCGCGTTCACGGCGGAGGAACACCTGAAGGCGCTGTTCCTGATGACGCTGGCGACGCTCGACGCCGAGGGCGCGCTCAGCGGCGAACGCGCCCGGCAGTTTGCGCGCCTCTACGACGACACGTACGGCCAGCTCACCAAGGCGTACGGCGATCAGATGATCGACGCGACGCTGGCGAAGCGAAGCGCCGCCAGCATCGCGCGCCCCGCCGGCATGACCGAGCACGAGCTCGTCGACTTCCTCAGCGGTTTTCCGCGGCGGTACCTCAACCTGTTCGACAGCCGCACGATCGCCGAACACGTGCGCATGTGCCGTCAGCTGGCGTCAGCCGACGAAGTTCAGTGCGTGCTGAGCAAGGCCGGGGGAGGAGTGTGGGAGGTGACAGTGGCCACGGGCGACCGGCCGTACCTTTTCGCGAGAATCTGCGGCGTGCTGGCGCACCTCAACGCCGACATCATCAGCGGCCAGGCCATGACGAGCGCGCAGGGCATCGCGCTCGGCGTCTTCCGGTTTCATGACGACGAGGGGGCGCTCGAGCGATCGGATCCGAAGCCGATCCTGATCGACGCCATTGCCGGCCGCATCGACGTGGAATCGCTCGTGACGCATACGCAGCACGCGGCTGCGCCCGCGCCCCCCGACGAGCGGATGGTGAACATCGACAACGACGCGTCGCCGCGCTACACCGTGATCGAAATGATCGCCGGCAACGAACCGGGCCTGCTGTATCGCGTCAGCCGCGCTCTCTCCGGCTGCGGCTGTTCGCTGGAGATGGTCGTGATTGCCACCGAGGGGCCGCGCGCGCACGACGTGTTCCACATCACGAAGGACGGCGGGAAGCTCGGAGCCGGGGATCGGCGCGCCGTGGCGGCGGCGCTCGAGCGGGTGACGAACCGCGTCACGCGCTCCGGTTCTTGATGCCGATCGCCGACACGATCAGCAGGAAAGCGACCAGCCGGACGCCGTAGACGTAGACGCGCCACTCCGTCGCCACGGTGACCGTGCCCAGGATCGCGTACTCGACGGCGAGGATCGCGAACGCCAGCGCGAAGAAGAGAAAGAAACGATCGACCGACTGCCGCCAGAAGCGGAAGAAGATCAGCGCCGCGGCCGCGCAGCCCATCGCCGTCGCGCCGCGCAGGACCGCGGTAATCACGAATCGGCCTCCCAGATCAGCCCGAAGAGCAGGATCGCAATCGAGACGAACCCCGCCGCCGCGCGTACGAGGGACAGATCGACATCGGGCAGGACCACGAAGTCGGCGAAGACGAGGGCGTTCGTGACGGCGAAGCCCACAAACGACAGGCCGCTCCAGAACAGCAGCCGCGAGTACTGCCGCCGGTACTGCCGCAGCAGCAGCAGCGCGCACCACGCGCTGGCGGCCGTACACAGGAAATAGACGAGGGCCGCGATCACTGGTCCTTCCTGAATTTGAAGGCGTCGGCGAACGTCCGCGCCGCGCGCGACGAGATCGCGCGCAGCACCGCGTCGCGATGCGAGCTGTAATACTCGTCGAGGAGCTCCGCGTATTTACGCAGCTCCGGTGTTTCGGGCGCGTAGCGGTACAGCACCTGGTCCCCGACGTCGGCGCGCAACAAGCCCCGGACCAGCAGGGTCTCGAGATGGCGCCGGGCCGCGGCGTGCGCGATTCCGGTATGCGCGGCGAGCTGCGGCGCCGACAAGGCCGTTCGCGCCATTCGGAGCTGGAGGAGCAGTTCGACCTGTTCGACCGAGTCGATGCAGGAATATAGAAACGCGCGGAGCTCGGCAGGGAGCTCCGGCCCTTGAGTATCCATCAGTTAGCGGCGTTCGCGGGGCCGAAGAAATGCATAAAGGACGCCCGCATCAGCTGCGTCTTTTATCCATTCCATTGCGTACTCCGTCCGCAGCGTTGCCGTCGCCGTGGTATCGCGTTACCACTTCGGTGCGACTTTGGCGTCCACCGACAGGCACACCGATTGCTCAACGACGACCACTCCAGCTCTGATCAATAAGGTTGAGTTTCCCGAGGCCGAACTATGGATCTGCCCCAGACCGCGACGATTGACTCATCCGACCTGCCGATCGCGTCCGCCAACGGGAACGGGGTCGACCCCTTCGCGAGGCAGCTCCTCGAAGCGTTGATTGCGCTGCGGGACGGCAACTTCGAAGTGCGGCTGCCGTCGGATCTGACGGGCGTCAGCGGCAAGATCGCCGACGCGTTCAACGGCATCGCCCAGGTCACCGATCGCCGCGCCCGCGAGACGGCACGCGTCTCCCGCGCGGTCGGCAAGGAAGGCAAGCTGAAACAGCGCATGTCGGTGCCGGGCGCGCTCGGCGGCTGGGCCGACGAAGTCGGCGACATCAACACGCTGATCGACGACCTCGTGTGGCCGACGACCGAAGTCACGCGCGCGGTCGGCGCGGTCGCCAAAGGCGACCTCTCGCAGGCGATGGCGCTCGAAGTCGACGGCCGTCCGCTCGACGGCGAATTCTTACGGTCCGCGAAGCTGGTCAACACGATGATCGACCAGCTGTCGGTTTTCACGTCGGAAGTCACGCGTGTGGCGCGCGAAGTCGGCACCGAAGGCAAACTCGGCGGCCAGGCGCAGGTCCGCGGCGTGTCCGGCGTGTGGAAAGAGCTCACCGAGTCGGTCAACCAGATGGCCGGCAACCTCACGGCGCAGGTCCGCAACATCGCCGACGTCACCATCGCGGTGGCCAACGGCGACCTCTCCAAGAAAATCACCGTCGACGTCCGCGGCGAAATCCTCCAGCTCAAGGAGGCCATCAACACGATGGTCGACCAGCTCCGGGGATTTGCCGCGGAGGTCACCCGCGTCGCACGCGAAGTCGGCACCGACGGCAAACTCGGTGGCCAGGCGGTCGTGCCGGGCGTCGCCGGCACATGGAAGGACCTCACCGACTCGGTGAATGCCATGGCGTCGAACCTGACGGCTCAGGTTCGCAACATCGCCGGCGTGACGACCGCGGTCGCGCGCGGCGACCTCTCGAGGAAGATCACCGTCGACGTCAAGGGCGAGATCCTCGAGCTCAAAGACACCATCAACACGATGGTCGACCAGCTGAACGCGTTCGCGTCGGAAGTCACGCGCGTCGCGCGCGAGGTGGGCACGGAAGGCAAGCTGGGCGGGCAGGCCGAAGTCCCCGGCGTCGCCGGCACGTGGAAGGACCTCACCGACTCGGTGAATGCGATGGCGTCGAACCTGACGGCGCAGGTTCGCAACATCGCCGGCGTGACGACGGCCGTCGCGCGCGGCGACCTCTCGAGAAAGATCACCGTCGACGTCCAGGGAGAAATCCTGGAGCTGAAAAACACCATCAACACGATGGTCGACCAGTTGAACGCGTTC